>CAZPFM010000120.1:0-3004 GCA_964585845.1 uncultured Bacteriovorax sp. | reverse complement strand
AAAAAAAGCCCTCATTCGAGGGCTTTTTTTTATTTAAATTTTGTCCAAACAAGATCTGAGCTAAAAAACTTCTTTAATCCTTCTTCATTCTCTTCCCAGATTTCCTTGAGTGTCTCTTTGTGCTTTTTGAGCTCAGGGCACTCAAAGGTTAGAACCGGACAGTTATACTTTTCATTGGCAAAAGTGCCTAATGAGCCAGGAGTCGGATAACCGATGTCGGAAGCAACTTCGTATTGGTTAAAGCCCGCCAGGAAGTCTGCTTCTTCCTTACAATCCCCGTTATAATTCAGGATGGGCTTCCAGGTATGAAAGGAAATGATCATTCCCGGCTTGTACTTATCAAGAAGCTTCACAAGAAATTGATTCTCAGGCTCTGAGAGTGGTTTCGGGCCCGGGTTATAGCGTGGCTTGGTGTGCTCTGTGGACCAGTCTTTTGTAGGAAGATTGCGGTTTAAATCGACGAGGTGAGCGTTGGTGCGTGAGTTGGCCCGGTAACCATCAACGTTCAGAATCGGGATCACAATCATTGGGAGATCTTTTAATGTGTGCTCTGTTTTAAGCCACGCAAAGAGCTCTTTTAAAACGTAAACGCCCTCGACTTCATCACCGTGAACTCCGCCCAAAAGATAGAGGTAACGGGAAGACTTGATATCAGTCTTAAACACAGGGATATCAATCCCCTCAAGAGATGTGCCTTTTTCGATTTCTGAAAAGATCATGATTCGCGATGAAGGTAGACAGCTGACTGACCAGGTGTCTCCTCAACCTCCACTTCAAGTGACTTAAAGGAAAAACCAAACCGAGACTTCACTCTCTCCCGGACTTCATCGCAGATATAAACAGCGATGCGTTCCGCACTCGAGTTAAGGATCGGAAGAAGCAGGACATCTTGCGCCGGGATAGAGAAATAGCTCTCATCCGGGGTCGTGATGATGATGTTCTTATTTTCGGTATGAATTTTGAGATGCTTATTTTCTTTTGGAATCAGAAGTTTGTGATCAAGAGAGTCACAGACTTCACGGACGATAGGCTTGATATCGAGGAAATCAAAAACCATATCACCTTCGAGGGCAGGAGCTTCACCTTTCACCTGAACACGATAGTTATGTCCGTGAAGAGGTTCACGAGTTCCGTCCTCAAAAATCATGAAATGCGAGGATGCAAAATTAAAGTATTGCTTATAGACTTTAATTGAAAATGGAAGGCTCACTCGTTCCTGTCCTGTTCGGGTTTTGCAGTTTTTCAAAGATACTAGCCGTGCTCAGTTCTGGCAAAGGGAAACGGGGAATTTTGCACGTGGTAAGAGGGAAGTGATGAAGAAGAAGCACCTGAAATCTCTTGGCCAGATCCGTAAGCTATTGGATGGTCACGAGCTTGTCTCAGAAGACCTGGAAAAAGCCTTCAGTCTCATCTCCAGTGCCCTGGAATCCTTGCCAGACGAGGTTAAACAGGAAGAAGGACCCATTCCGCTTCCTAAGGAGATTCAAGAAGAGCCTGAGACCATTGCTCTATATTCCGATGGTGGTTGCCGGGGGAATCCTGGTCCTGGCTCCTTTGCCTACCTCATTCAAAAACACGATGGAGAAGTCCTGGGGGAAGGGGTTGATTTTGAAAGCCTCACAACCAATAATCGCATGGAATTAGCTGGACCCATCGAGGGTCTTCGCGCTCTGAAAGATATCCTTCCACTCAATGGAAAAGACCCTCTCTTAACTAAAATTAAAGTCCTTACGGATTCAAAATACGTCGTCGACGGGATGAAGTCCTGGGTGGCCGGATGGAAGAGTCGAGGATGGAGGAAGGCAGACAATAAGGCCCCTGAGAATCTTGAGTACTGGCAGGAACTCGATAAATTAAAAGATGATTTTATGCAAATCGAGTGGGTCTGGGTCAAGGGCCACGCCGGACATCCGCAAAACGAATACTGCGATCGCAAGGCCAATGAGATCATGGATGCAAATCTGGCTTAGTCTTTTTCTTTTCTCAACACTCACCTGGGCCAATTGTGATTTTCAATCCAAGTTAAAAGGAATCTATTCCCTTTCAGGACCAGTGACCACTGGTCTAAGTGAGATAGGACTCCATCGTTCCTCTAAGCTTAAAGGGATTAGCTCTTTCTATACCGGAATAGATAAAAACTTTCAGGGTGACAGAATCCCGGGAGGGAGCCTTCTTTCTCCGGTGACCGTACGCAGTCTTGAACCAGGGATTGTTTTCTTTGATGAGTCTCAGGAAATGGAAAAGATTCTTCGAAGTTTTGGAAAAGGACTCGTTCTTAAAAAAATCTCGACTCGTAATCTCACTCCGGTAGAAGTCACTCAAGTTGTGTCTAAGGTTTTGGACTCAGTCACAAGTGACTGCGGGCCAAAGCTTAGAGAATTCCAAAAGTCAGTGGAGTCTCTTCAGGGAGAAATCCTTCTTAAAATCCCTGAAAAGTTTGACGTAGTTTTCTTTCTGGGAAGTTTTGAGGGAGCCTCTTCACCGAATCTCGTGATGGCCCAGGATGGATTTGTGAAATGGCTTAAGAAAGATAAGCGAGTGAAGACCTATCCTACAGAACTGGCCTATGTCCCCTGGTCAGCAAAGATTCTTAAGGGAGAGATGAAGGGGGCCTATCAGATCGGTCTTGTGGATGGGCCAGACCCAAAATGCATTAAACACGATCCGAAGAAATACACCTGTCATTTTCCTCGGGCCCTTACACCTGGTATTGATCAGCTGCGGGCCCTGAGATTTATCCTGGATCAGATTTAAATTATTTTGCTTTCGCCTTACGAGCGGTTGCTTCAACCATTGCCTGAGCGGTTCTTTTCATCTCGTAAAATTCTTTTGAATTATCGGCCGCTCCCGGTCGATTCTGAAGTTTACTTCTCAGTTCGTTTGCCTGAGAGACCCGGTCTTTAGAAGCGGGGTGGGTGGACATGGCATCGGCCATCCATCCCATAACAGGATTAGAGCTTCCGCCTTTGGCCTCAGCTTCCATCTTCATGAGCTTCATGTAAAA
>CAZPFM010000119.1:0-7058 GCA_964585845.1 uncultured Bacteriovorax sp. | reverse complement strand
AGTACTTGTTGACCTTAGTCCGCGTGCGGAGAAGTTCCGTCGCTCGCTCGATGTCGGTCATGCGGATGTTTACCGAGTATTCCTTAATGGTCTTTCCACTGCGCTTTTCCGGCTTCATGTAGACGTTTCCGAAGATCATCACATCAGCACCGGTTTGTTTTCCGATTTTCTTAGCAGTCGCTGGATCGACCATCCCGTCATTCTGGTAAGTGACTTCCTTTAAGATTTTTTCCCGGGCCTGATTGTCCACGAGTTCAAACTCACCGGACATAGAGAGCTCGTTTAAGAGCTCATCGTTAAGGTCTCCGATCGGAAAGTAAGCTTCAGAGGTTTGATTCTGAACTTCAGCGACGAAAACTTTTGGCGTACCAAAACGCTGCTTCATGCGAGCATACCCCGGGTGGGCCTTCATCTGCTTGATGATGTCAGAGATCGCCTGGGTGGTATCAGCACTCATCCAGTTATCTGTGATCTCAAGACCCTTCTCGTCGGCCTCATTGGCGTCCACGCGCTTGGCCTTAAAGCTTCCGCATGAAGAAATGGTTAGTGTGAGTGCGAGTAATAAACTAAGTTTCATTTTGTCTCCTAATTAGACTTCACCCTGACGGGCCTTGACGAAATCTTCGTCGAGGTTCTCGAGAGCTTTTTTCACATTGTCCTTAACTTCTTTATCCGAAGCCTTGTTCACGATTTCCTCAGATGCCTTATCAATAGCGGCCTTGAGGCGCTCATCTTCCATCCGAACAAGAGAGGCGCAGGTAAAGCCGATGAAATCTTTCTTGGATCCCATTTTCTTCATGTAGTTTCGCTTCTCCCAGTAAGTCTTAATCACGGCGGCCCCGTGGATGAGACTCTGCACGCGTTCAGCAAGAGTGTTGGAGACATAGTCACGAACTGGCTGGGTGCGTGGATTATTCATGTCGATGGCCATCTGTCCTTCAGTTGAAGTGGCAAGTGACTTCTGAATGAAGGTTGTGATCTCAGAGGCGATATCAGCGCGGGTATTGGCCTTGGCAAGGTTGCAGGCGATTTCGCGGTTTACCTTCGGCTCAGTTTCAAAAGAAAAGTAGCGGTACTTTTTCACATCCATATTTTCCTGATCGGCCCAGACCTCCGGGTCTTCGATCCAGCCAGGTCGTGTCGTTGAAGAGGCATCACGGACTTCGTAGTCCTTTGCAATCGTTTTAGAATTATCCACGTCCTTTACTTTCCGCTTGCTCGAACAAGCCACAGAGAAGACGAGAATCATAATCAAGCCTAAAGTTTTCATTAAAACTCCTTTTAATCCAGATCGAGATCTGAAAGATGTTCTTCGATGTATTCAGAAAAATGTTTTTTTACTTTTAAAAGAGCGTCTGCCTGTGACCTGCCAGTGACAGACTCGGAAGTGGAGAGGACTTTTTTCTTCTCCCCTGCTTCAATACTCTGGAGCTTCAGGGTGAAGGTGAATTTCTCGAAGCCCTGAACATTGAGGTATTCTTTGATGGAGTCCACGTTCACATTAAGAATGAGTCTTCCCGGAGTTCGCACCAGACGAAAACCCGATTCAGTGAGAAGTTCCTTAAGTTTATCCACTAACCATGAAGGGGCTTGACCCACATTTAAATAGATCGGATAGGTTTTTGTTTCTCCGTCACGCCAGCGCATGATCTCATCAAAACTCACTTGCGGAGGATAGCTCACACCAGAAAGGATGGAGTAGCGCTCGGCGAGTTTTTCACGCTCCAAAGTAAGCCGGACCATCTTCCTGAGATTCGTGCGCTGTTTTTTCTCCCAGAGTCTTTTAATTTCTTTGTCGATTTTTTTGAGCCGTGGACTTAAGAGATTAAGCGCTTCACTTTTTTTCAAAGAGGCCAGCGCGTAGGAGAGACCTTCTTTTTTATAATGCTCCCGGATCTGAACAAGCTCGATAATTTCATCCACCGATTCTTTCAGCTCGCCCCTCACCTCTTCGCTCACTTTAGAAAGCCAGGGCATGGTTTGGGAGGCGGAAGTGGAGACAGAAAAATCAGAACGGATACGGACTTCAAAAACACTGGCCAGATTCTTCTTGGCTTCCAGATCTGCTGCAGTCATGGATTTAGCTTCACCAGTGGCGCAAATTTCTTCCGCTTCGATGCAGTGATCGTATGGTGAATAAATCCACTCGGGCATTTCTTTAGCGCTAGGTGAGAGCACCGGCTTTGGAGCTAATGAGGAACAACTCATCAGGATAAAGAGAAGAACAAAAGACTTCATGTGCGAAAATTTTGAACCGCTCTGAGATATAAGTCAATTCAGGTTAAATGCGCCGATCTGACACAGCGCCCGCGTTTGACTCTCGTACCCTGTTTCTTTAAGCTATGGACTTTTAAACCCCTAAATGACTTGGAGGTCATATGGAACACAAATTACCCGAGCTCCCGTGGGCCAAAGATGCGCTTGCCCCTCATATCTCAGCAGAAACTATTGAGTATCATTATGGAAAACATCACCAGGCCTACGTGACTAAACTCAATGAGATGATCAAAGACACTAAATACGCCCAGATGCCTCTGGAAGAGATCATCCTGACTTCTGAAGGCGGAGTTTTCAATAACGCTGCTCAGGTTTGGAATCACACTTTTTTCTGGAATTGCCTCTCCCCTAAAGGCGGTGGTGAGCCGACTGGGAAGATCGCGGAAATGATCAACAAGAAATGGGGCTCATTTGATAAGTTCAAAGAAGAGTTCAAAACCAAAGCGACTGGAAACTTCGGTTCCGGCTGGACCTGGCTTGTTCAAAACGATGCCGGTGACATCGACATCTTCAACACCTCAAACGCCGATACTCCAAAGCGCCATAAGCTCCGCGCTCTCATGACTCTTGATGTGTGGGAGCATGCCTATTACATCGACTATCGGAACGCTCGTCCGAAATTCGTGGACGCTTTCTGGAGTCTCACGAACTGGGAGTTCGTGAACAATAATCTCCGCTCTTAAGTCATCTTCCCCCCGGGAAACCGGGGGGTCTTAACCAAATCTTAACCTTCCTCCCTCCATTCTCTCGTGATATAAGCTCTCCATATGGCAGAGAAAACTATCCTCGTCATCGAGGACGAAAAAGACATCCGCGACCTCATCAGCTTTCAGCTCAAGTCTCAGGGCTTTCAGGTCATCACTTGCGAGAGTGCTGACAAGGCAGTAGGAATTGTCGAAGGCGGAGATCCCATTGACCTTTTCATCATTGATCGGATGCTTCCGGGATCGATGGATGGACTTGAATTCACCAAAAAACTTCGTTCGAGAAAAGATTATCAGAAGACCCCTATTATTATGGTCACTGCCCTGACTCAGGCAGAGAATATCGTCGAAGGACTCGATGCCGGCGCCGATGATTACATCACTAAGCCCTTTGATCTCAACGTCCTCCAGGCAAGAGTCCGGGTTCAGCTTAGAAATGAAGGTAGCGATAAGGCCAATGGGGAAGAACTTCATTTCGGCCCCTTAAAGATTGCTCCCGCCAAGGCACGGGTGCAGGTAGAAGGGGAAGAGGTCCAGCTCACCTCCACTGAGTTCAAAATTCTTTTAATGCTCGCCGAGCGCCCGGGTCATGTTTTTACCCGGGAGCAGTTCATCAATAATATCCAGGGCGAAGCTGTCCATGTCACGGGAAGAACAATCGACACCCATATCGCTGGCCTTCGGAAAAAAATCGGCGTCGGAGCAAATCTCATAGAAACAATCCGTGGGATCGGCTATAGATTCAAGGATGAAGTCTAGATCCGCCTATCCATGGTTTTATTTTTTCAAGATCGCTCAGATCTCTGGCCTTCTGTTTCTTCTCCCTCTTCTTGGTGTCCTTTATTTTGAGAGCAGTCTTTTCCTTCGGCTACTTCCCCTTTTTATTTTTTCCTATCTTCTGTTCCTGGGGCTCTGTTATTTTGCTTCAAGACCCCTTGGCATCATCCTGAGTAAGGTTGAAAAATTTCAGATCGATGTTCCTTTTAAGAAAACCATTGAACTTCTCTACCGGCAGAATAAATGGGCGCAAATCGAGGAAGCTCTTAATGAAGCCGATCAGAAGCTTCAGGTTCAGATCCAAAAAATCCGTCAGGAGAATGAAAAGATCTCCACCATCCTTGAATCCATCAACGATGAGATCATCGCTGTGGATCCCTTTGAGACAATTCTCTTTTTTAATTCGAATTTTAAATCCACTTTCTCTACCCTTCTTCCTAAGGGCGAGATCATTCCAAAACTCTGGCACATCTTTAAATCTGAGGAAATCCTGGAATGCTTCCGTGAAGTCCTCCGGACGAGCCGACCTCAATCACTGAGAGCGAATCCCGTCATCGATCAGCGCTACTTCGACCTGACTGTGACTCCCATGCTCGATGAAAAGGGAAAGGTCACTGGTGCCCTCGGAGTATTTTATGATGTGACTGACTTTAAACTCACAGAAAAAATGCGCGTGGATTTTGTGGCCAATGTCTCTCACGAGATCCGTACCCCACTGACTTCCATCAAGGGCTATTCCCAAATCCTTCAATCTCAGGGAGATAAATTCCCGGAAGAGCTGAGGGACTTTTTAGGAAAGATTATTCACAACACCGAGAGGATGATTTCCCTTTTCAACGATCTTTTAAATCTTTCTGTGATTGAATCTAAGTTCCAGCTTAAAAAAGAAGAGTTTTCTTTTTCTTCCATGCTAGAAAGTGTCTGTGCCACTATCACGGCCAATTATCCTTCCAGAAAAATCGACTTCAAACTGAAAGTGAATCAGGAAGTGATTTTTGGGGATCCCAGGCTGATGGAGCAGGTTCTCTTAAACCTCATGGACAACGCCTGTAAGTATTCTGACAGAGAAGAGATCGAAATCGAAATCGGAAGTGAGGATAGAGGTGAAGCAAATCTCATCCACGTCTCTGACAATGGCCCGGGAATCGGGCAGGAACATCTCCAGCGAATCTTCGAGCGCTTCTACCGGGTCGAAACCTCAAGGGAGACCTCTCGGGGTACGGGACTGGGTCTTTCCATCGTTAAGCATATCATCTCACGGCATGGGGGAAGGATCTGGGCCGAAAGTCGAGAGAAGGAGGGAACGAAGTTTTTGATTGAGATTCCAAAGACTTAAACTCATTCAGTTTTTTCCTACTCTCTCCGATAAGTCGACAAATGCCATCAGCAATCTCTAACCTTCTCTTCGTTTTCGCACTCACCTTTTTGAGTGCATGCGGAAGTCCAACGACTTCACAGGTTGAGTTATCTTCAAAACTCTCCTTCCTGGCGGCCGACCATGAGGTGATATTTCTTGGTCGTCATTATTTAACAAATACCAAATTCTCCGTCATCGCCGAGGCTGACGGATTCGACATAGACCTTCTTCAGGGTAAGTGGGAATTTGCCATCATCGCCTGGGAGAAGAATGGAACGGGTAGATTTACCGGCACCACAAAATGTGGAGTTAAGGAAAATGTTGAAGTCTCAGGTGCTTCGGTGAAACTAGATTTTGATATTTCAACCAGCAGCTGTAACAATGAGTATTTTAGAAGCCCAGGTTATCTTTCCTCTGTCGACGGTCAAATCCAAGAGTTAAAAGTAAAAGACTGTCTGAGCCTTTCAGCGGTTACAAACGGTAGCTCTACCTGTACTTCGCCGGGAACATTCACTCATTTCCGCCTGGCCTATATTCCACAACTCAAAGGTATTATCACCTCAGCTCAGGCCCCGCAGTTTATCTCTAACTGCGAGACTTTTAGCACCACTACAAATATAAAGCTCCCTGCTCATGCAAGAGTCCATCTGAATCTTCAACTCATCACCTATTCTGAAGCGACTTGTACTAATCAGGTCAGTCAGTTCAACCTTCCTAAAGGCATCGCTGAACATGCAGGTCGCACCAGAGTATTTGATCTCTCTGATGCCACTATTATGTATCTAGGAACCGTTTTACCAAGCCTTGTGGCCCAGAATACTATTCAGCTTTCCCTGGGTAGTACCATCCCGAATGGAGAAACCCGAAACGCGAGTCTCAGATTTATCCAACCTAATCACTACTCTGGATCTCTTGCGGTCAGTTGCGTGGCGACTCCTTCTTCAAGTATCTCAGCTTATATTTCAACCTATGCCTGCAACTGTGATGCAAATGGTGATTGCACCTTAAGCTTCACTGTCGATAACGGCAGCGGCGCTCCTCTTAATAAGATTGTCTTTAACTATACTCTTAGTTCAAGTGGTGGTGATACATCGAATGCCGCTACCGCGGTTTCTTGTTCAGGTGCTACTGGCAGTTGTACCTACTAGAAGAGATACTCTAGCTCAAAGGAATAGACGGATTTCTTGTAGGCAAACTGAGTTTTGTCTTTCGAATTATAATTCTGGTAATCGTACTTCAGATTTCCCCGCCAGCGCTTCCCAATTTTTTTTGTGAGACGGGCATTGGGGTTGATCAATAATTCAGTACCACGATTTGCTTTGTCATTAAAGGGATCCACCTGAGTGACTCCCACCCCGAAACTCGGTGTCACCGTATCAAAAATTCGATCCAGGATGAGATCCGTTCGAAAGGTATATGAATCATTATCGTAAATGTCGGTGTCGACTCGCGTGCGGTCATAACTCAGGTAGAACAGAAGATAACTTGATCCCACCGTCGCCATCTGCTCAAAGATGAGGCTCGTGGTGCCCGAGTTCAGAGCATCAGAAAAACTCTCGAAGATCCGGTGTTTCAAACGGAAGATGCTCTCCCCCATCTTGAAATAATTAAACCGCTCCCCGAGCATGAGGGTGTGAGCGCGGGAGCTGAATTCGAGTTCTTTCTTGGCATTGATGTCACGGCGAGCCTCTGCGTATTCGTAGTCGAAGATATGGGCCGCTGGCTTCTCCCAAAGAGAATGCTCGTAAGCCATCCTCACGGCAGGAGCGAGAAGATAGTTATCATTTCGGTAGATCTCAGGCACCCGATTAAAGTAATAAGTGCGGTTGGCCCGAAACTCCGGTGAAAAACTGAAGTAATCCTGATAATAAAAAGTGTAGCGCCCGAAGACTTCTGCCCGGCTGAAGCTGGAACACTGATTTGATTTAGAGACTGTGGTCTCA
>CAZPFM010000118.1:0-7101 GCA_964585845.1 uncultured Bacteriovorax sp. | reverse complement strand
AGTTCCTGTTCCACCACCCATTCCGGCAGTGACGAAGACCATATCTGCACCTTCGAGAACTTCTGAGAGTTTTTCATAGTCTTCGATCGCGGCTTTTCTTCCCACTTCTGGATTGGCACCGGCCCCAAGACCTTTAGTGACACTTCCACCGAGCTGGATTTTAGTACCGGCCATGCTGGCGGCGAGGGCCTGAGAATCAGTATTGGCAACGATGTACTCAACACCTGTAAGGCCAGAGCGAATCATTGTGTTGACCGCATTACAGCCACCGCCTCCGACTCCAACGACTTTAATCTTGGCCCCGAGGGGAAGTGCATTTTCTTCTGCGATGTCGAACATAGGATTCCTCCGAATTAAAAAATCTCTTTCATTACATTTTTGAATGATTTTCTCAATTTATCAAACATATCCACTTCAGGTTCTTCGTTTTCTTCACGAACCTGAGCGGTGGATTCTTTCTGCGACTCCTGAAGAAGTCCCAGGACTGTAGAAAACTTCGGGTGCTGCATGGTTGTGGTCATGCCTCCGAATGGGATCGGGTAGCCAAGCTTTACTGGCTTCTCGAAGAAATATTCTCCCAGTTCAGCAAGATTCTTTATCAGAGCACCACCTCCTGTGAGCACGAAGCCCCCGGTGATCTCATCTTGCAAATTCTTTTCCACAATAATTTCTCTTACGACTTTGAATAATTCCTCGGCCCTAGCGCCGAGTACCTCGGAAACTGAGTCCAAAGCGACTTCACGTGGTCTGGTGCCAGAAAGTCCCTGAACCGTGAGATAGGTGTCACTTGATTGATAGTCCTTAAGAACTTTTCCGTGATTGATCTTAATTTTTTCCGCTTCATTATGGGGAATCTTCAGAGCGACGGCCAGATCGTTGGTGAAGTGGCTGCCCCCAATCGGAATGATCTGTGAATGAAGGAGGCTACCCTCTTTCCAGATCGCAATATCCGTTGTTCCACCACCGATGTCGATGAGGACGACTCCAAGTTCTTTTTCTTCCGTAGTCAAAACAGACCGGGACGAGGCAATCGGCTGAAGGATGATGGAGTTCACGTCCAAATTGAGGTGCTCAACACATTTGACGAGGTTCTGGATCAGGGGAGTTTTTCCCGTCACGATATGAACATTGGCCTCGAGTCTTGAGCCACACATGCCAACGGGATTCTTGATTCCACTGGTGCTATCAACTTTAAACTCCTGAGCGATGACATGGAGGATTTCACGATCGGATGGAATGAGGACCGCTTTAGCAGCATCCATCACACGGGCAACGTCATCGGCCGTGATCTCTTTATTTTTTACAGGAACAACACCCGAGGAGTTAAAACAGTAGATATGATTTCCGGCGATCCCAATCGTGGCTGAATCGATCTCCTCAATTCCAGCCATGAGTTTGGCTTCCTCGATGGAACTCCGGATGGAAGCGACAGTTTTTTCGATGTTAACGACGGAGCCTTTTTTCAGTCCGTGGCTTGGGTGCGAACCGACTCCCAGAATTTCTAATTCCGAGTTCGTTTTCTGTGCGATGAGTGTGCAGACTTTTGTGGTCCCGATGTCTAAGGCAACAATTACACTTTTTGTGCTCATGAGATTCCCTTCCCAGTGCTCTTCCTACACGGAAGAAAGACAGAATCATTCTGTCCTTTTCATTCTAGAGAGTGTCAGAAAACTTGACAACAACCTTTTTTGAGTTCACCAGGTTGATGCTCGAAGGGTAGCGTTTATTCTGAGAAACGTACCCGACGATCTTCGTTAGCTTACCAAGTTTGTCTTCCCAGAGATCTGCCCAGAGGAAAACACTCGTCGCTCTTCTTCCGAGAGCGAAGACAATTGTTAACTCGTTGTTTTTGTTTATGATGATTTCGGAAATTTGCTTCCGGAGATCTTTCTCCATGAGCTTGATGAAACGGGCAAGTGCCAGAGGTGTTTCTCCCTCAAGTTGATCTGTTGAGATCGCAAGCAGGGGAAGATTATGGGTGAGTTTCTTCTCACTCTTCATCAAGTTTTCGTACTGAGGTTCATACATCCGGGCATTATCACCAAGGATTGCCGAGTAGTGCTCATCACCGTTTGCCTTATAGACCTGAACCTTAGCAACTGGTTCCGGGCACTCGAGCTGAATCTTTAATGTCTTGATCACAGGGTTATAAGAAATTCGGTAATCGGAGAGGAAGAACTTCTCGTCGAGCTTATCTTTAATCATCTTCTCTTTCACATCTTTGAGAGAGTGATTCTTTTCAAATTCTTTCATGATCGACAGAGTCAGCATCGCTGAAGAGCGGGAAGGGCATTCGCCGTAATAGGAGCGGTACTTCACATCTTTCTGGGTGAAAACATCAGAGTTTCCTGTGCTGGAGAAAGCATGAAATGAAAAAAGGCTCAGGAAAAATACCAAAAGTATTACGCGCATAGAAATATGATAGGAGATTTTGAATTCCAATTCAATTTAAAGAATCTCATCGGGGCATAAGGGCTGCCCCTACTTCGTTGCCCCTGCAGGGGCATGATCTTCAGCGAAGATGCTTCGGATTTTTTTTGAGATTCCTCCAGCCCCCAGAGTGAGGAGAATCGCTTCTTTTGAAAGGAGTTCGTTTTTTATTGATCGCATCTCTGAGAGATCAGAGATGAGCTCAACATTAAGACCAGATTCTCTCTGGGCCTTAACCAGCGCCTCACTTGTGATCCCGTCGAGAGGACTCTCGCTTGCAGCATAGATTGGCGAGACATAGACCTTGTCTGCACCACTGAAACACTCAATAAAGTCATCCCAGAAGTTTCTGGTGCGGGTGAACCTGTGAGGCTCAAAGATAACGGTGAGAGGACGCGGATCCACTTCCTTAATTGAACAAATAGTCGTTCTAATCTCAGTTGGATGATGACCGTAATCATCGATGGCCGTAAAACCTGACTGAGAAAAAATCTTTTCCAGTCTTCGCCCTACTCCCCGGAAGACAGAGAGACCGCGCTGGATTTCGACTGGAGTCATTCCCATCTCAAGGCAAAGAGACGTAACGGCGACAGCATTGTAGGCATTGTGCCGACCAAGATAAGGCAGAAAAAAATCGAAAATCTCTTTTGGAGTCTGAAGCGTAAACTTCGATCCTTCTGCACTACAAGTTAATTTTTGTACGAGGTAGTCACCTGACTTTGTCCCAAAGGATTTGAATCTCCTCAAGAGTTCAGGCGCCTTCTGAATTCCAGGGTCGTCCGCATTGACGATGACAACACCTTTTTCATCCACCCGTTTTAAAAAATTAACAAACGCCTGGGAGAGCTCAGAAAGACTCCCATAGTGATCTACATGATCATTATCAATATTGGTGAGAATGGCATGTTTGGGATTAAGTAAGAGAAAACTTCCGTCAGATTCATCCGACTCAGCGATAAAATATTCACCCTGTCCACTGAAGGCATTACTTTCTAAATGAGAGATTACTCCCCCCACTGCTACGGACGGATCTCTGCCAGTTTCTTTAAACACGCTTGCGAGTAAGGAAGAGGTCGTCGTTTTTCCGTGAGATCCGGCCACAGCGATGCCGGTCTTGGAATTAAACAACTCTGCCAGAAGCTCGCCACGCTTCATGATCATTAGACCTAAATCCCTGGCGGCCAAAAGTTCAGGATTTTCTTTTTTAATCGCAGATGAATAAATGATGACGTTGGCACCCTTGATGTGTTCTTCAGAGTGAGAGGTATAAATCCTCGCGCCAAGTCGAGTCAGCTCTTCAGTAAGTAAGGAAGAACCTGGATCAGAACCTGTTACCACCTCTCCTCTTTCTAAAAGGAGTTTTGCCAGGGCACTCATGCCTATCCCTGCTATACCGATGAAGTGATAATGCTTCTTATCCATTGACCCCGATCTCTTTTAAGATCTCCTCACAGGTAGAATTCGGAAGGGCCGCAGATTTTGTCTCAAGAAGTTCCTTGTCCCGGGCCTTAAGAAGAAACTCTTTGGTTTTTGCGATCGCCTCTTCTTTCGGGAGACGAGGTGGAAGGACGATGACATCAAAGTCACTCTCCTTGCGAAGAATTTCAGCATTAAAAACCTGATGAT
Organism: uncultured Bacteriovorax sp.; assembly: GCA_964585845.1. Lineage (GTDB taxonomy): Bacteria > Bdellovibrionota > Bacteriovoracia > Bacteriovoracales > Bacteriovoracaceae > Peredibacter. The sequence goes on along the minus strand of CAZPFM010000118.1, from coordinate 3,045 downwards.
TATCTGTGGCCTGAGGAAAAGGGAATATGAGAGTTGGCTTTTTTATGATCCGAAGTTCTGAGACCGTACTCGCCCCGGAGCGGGAAATGATCACATCACACCACTCATACTCTTTTTGAATGTTATCCATGTATGTAACAGGTACGTATTCGATACCAGTTTCTATCTCCGGCGTCGTTGCACTTCCCGTCTGATGATGAATGGATAGATTGGAGAAGGGAGGGTTTTTTACGATTTCGTAGATCACATCATTAATCTGAGCAGCACCGAGACTTCCTCCGAATACGAGTACTCGCACCTTTTCAGATACAGATTTCGGACCGGGGGGTTGAATGGCTTTTCGGGTAGGATTGCCCACCACTCTCACTCGCGATGAAAGATTGGGTGAAAGTCCTCTGGTTTCCGAAAAATGAACAAAGATTTTTTTAGAAATCCATCCAAGAATTCTATTGGTCAGTCCCATTACAGCATTCTGCTCGATGATGTAGACAGGAATCCCAAGAAGATAAGCCGCTAACAGGGTTGGCCCGCAGACATAACCACCGGCGCCGACAACAAACTCCGGTCTCTTTTTGAGATAACTTCCCATAATCAAGAGGAAGCTTGAAAGGTTCAGGGCTACATTTTTTAAAAGTGTAAAAGGATTCTTGGTACGAAGAGGACGCGAGTTTAAATGACGAACCTTTTCGCCTGCAAAGAGTTTGTAGTCCAGGTGGCGTTTTCCCGTGAGATAACTCACCTCAAAGGATTTTTCGCGAAGGGCTTCCCCAACGGCCAGAGCGGCGTTGATATGTCCTCCAGTCCCTCCGGCAACCAGAACCGCGGATTTCATTTAGCTAAATGCGCTCTTTAGAGCGCCCACTGGAGACTGTTTACCTCGACTCTTAATCGCTTTGAGATCCCCCGGCTGAATCCGGATACAAGCAAAGATCAGGCCCAAAGCAGCGAGGTTAGCCACCATGGATGATCCCCCGTAACTGATGAAAGGAAGGTTGAGTCCCTTCGTAGGAAGAACACCGAGAACAACTCCCATATTTAAAAAGGCCTGGAAGCCCACCGAGAAGATGATCGCAGAGACCATGATCCCACCCACTCTCGATTTTAAAGAGATAGCGATCTTAAAACCAATAAAGATAAAACTCACAAACATCAGGGCCGTGACACAGACTCCAATGAATCCCAGTTCTTCACCCACAACAGAGAAAATGAAATCGTTATAGGCTTCCGGAAGATAAAAAAGTTTCTCATTACTGTTACCAAGACCCTGACCAAAGAAAGAGCCATTAGCGAAAGCAAGAAAGGATTGGATGATCTGAAATCCAGAACCACGAGGATCTTTCCATGGATCAAGGAAAGCCAGGATTCGCTTAACCCGGTATGGAGCCGCTAGCAGGATTCCGAATGCTCCAATAAGTCCAAGGGCCACGAGTGAGTAAAAGTATCGACGTGGAAAGGTACTCAGAAAAGCAATAAACCCGATAATGGTTGAAGCGATAAAGAAAGTTCCGAAGTCAGGTTGAAGAATAAACACGGCCAGCGGATAAACGAGACCCGCGAGGTAAATGGCCTTTTCCTTATTCGAATAATTGTTGAAGTTTTCAAAGTAACGTATCGCCGCCAGCATGAGAGTGAACTTCAGGAACTCTCCTGGCTGAAGGTTCATAAAACCCAGATTGAGCCAGCGCTTTGAACCCTTGATGACAACCCGGATTCCCGGCACCAGGGTAAGAGTTAAGAGAAAGCAGAAGAAAGCGTTGATCTTATAGGACTACTTATAGAGGTAGAGGATCTTGAGCTTGGAGAAGACCATGGCAATGCCGATCCCAAGAGTAATATAGATAAGCTGCTTAGTGAGGAAGTGATAGCTACTTCCCATGTTCTCGGTGGCGTACATGTAGCTCGAAGAGAAGACCATGATCACGCCAAAAAGAATCAAAAAGAAAACATTGATGAGAAAGTAATTAGTTAACTTTTCTAGTCGGGCGTTATCACTCATTGAAGACCACCTAAGAGGTTATTTTCTTTAAGTGTAGCTTGAGTCTTGCTGCTGAACAATATGAAAGGTGGGGAAGGGGCCCTCCCCACCAAAAAAGATCTTAGAGTTGGAAGATGAGTTTCTTGTAGTAATTACCTTTCTCTTCAAAATCCCGGAAGACATCCGTGGAGTCGTTGCCTGGGCAAAGAAGGATAATGTCCCCCGTTCGGGACTTCTGGTAAGCCAGAAGAACGGATTCATCGAAGCTTCCCACAAGATAGGTCTGGGTGACATCCCCGATGACCCGGTTCATGGTTTCTTTGACTTCACCTACAAGAACAAGCACGCGGACCTTATCTCTCATCACATTGGCATATTTTTCAAACATGATGCCTTCAATCTCTTTTCCTCCGGCGATGAGGATCACAGGCTCTTTAAAGGATTCAAGAGAAGCTTTGAGTTCATCCATGGTTTCAGACTTGGAGTCGTTGTAGAAACGAACACCATTTTTTTCCACCACGAATTCAAGACGGTGTGGAATACCCGGAAATTTCTCGATGCACTCCTGGATAGCAGCATCGGAAACCTTGAGGGCCTTACAGGCCGTGATGGCCGCCATGAGATTTTCTCGGTTATTCACACCGATAATTCGCATATTGGTGACCTTAAACTCCGAGTGAAAATGGATGTTCGAGTGAATCCGCTTCTCATGGAAGTGAGTTCCCTGGATCTCTGAGATAACACCCATGGAAACAAATGACTTTCGGGAGTACCAGAAAGTCTGAGCATTCACCGAGCGAAGCACGGAGTTAGCGGCAAGTTTATCGAAGTTTACGATGAGGTAATTCTCAGGGCCGAGATTACGGGCGACCTTAAGAGCGGTATCCAGATATTCTGCTGAGGACTTAAAGCGTCCCATGAGATTTTTTTCTTCAAGATTTGGATAAACCGCCAGGATCGGCTTGAAATTATCCATGGTCTGGAGCTGAAGCGGAGAAACTTCAACCACGCAGTACTCAATCTCATCTTTATTCGGAAGAGAGAGGAAGTTAATAAATGGCTCTTCGGAT
>CAZPFM010000117.1:0-7147 GCA_964585845.1 uncultured Bacteriovorax sp. | reverse complement strand
ACCCTTTACCGGATCATGGTCGCAATTCTCATGCTTTTTGTAGTGCTTTAGGAAGGATTATTGCCCGAAGCCAGCAGGAACACAGTATACATGATTGTTCCAGCGCACACCTGCATCGAAGATGGAGCCGACATTACCTGTCTCTGGGTTATCGTCCACCGAATCAGATCGGTAATTAAAGCGACGGCTGGTGGAGAGCATGTCTGGTGGCATGAAGGTGCCCCCCTCGATAGGAATCGACAGGCGGGAAATTGCAACACCAGTCATGACCTGTCCGGAGCAGCAGAGGTTTTTTTGTTGGGCAAGAAGTTGAACCTGGCCCGGGTCTTTAATGTAGCCCGTCTTCTTATCGTATGCAGAATCCGGAAGGCCCCGGCCTTCTGAGGAGACATAACGATTGAGATAGAGTGTGAGGTCAGTAAAATCCGGAAGGCAGCAGCGCTTAATGTTGTTGATGTTTCCGATATTACCTGTGCAACACTGATCGGCGCTTGTGGAATCCGGAACTTGCTGACCGGAAGGCACACAGCAATTGAACTTGTCCTCTGAGAAGACTTTCTTGAGCTGACCCGCATTCATATTAAAACGAGAGTAATTGGCCGCAGAATAGTAACGATTATTTGTTCCTGTCTCAAGAAAATCGTAGAAATTCACTGCTGAATTTACATCAACGATTGAATTATCAAGGGGGAGGTTTGAGCCAACACCAGTAAGGACAGCATCCTGGTTATCATCCACCAACTTAAACACTTCATCGTTAGTCATGACCGCGACCTGTGGAATCCCAATCAGTTCAAGGGATGCTGCCCAGGTGAGATATCTTTCTTCTTCTCCTGGAGTAAAAGATTTTACTTCACAGGAAGAGTTGGCGAAGTTAGCAGAGTCACATTCAAAGGGAAGGTCAGTCACCCCAAGACTATTGTTCTGCCCAAACCAGCTCACGTGCTTGAACATGGACTTATCAATGGTCTGAAGCTTCCCACGGGAAAACTTCGTTCCTCCCCCGTTGGATGCCGCAAACTGACGTACCCAGTGAGAGGTGCAACAGGTTCGTGAGTTCAGGGTATCAAGAGTCTTATACTGCTCAAGAATCTGTTTCATAGCAGCGTATTTATTTGTATTAAAAGTCGAGAGCGCAAAGGTCTTGGAAGAAGTGATCTGATCAGGATCACAGGTGATTTTGTCGTAGACCGCATGGACTTTGGAGTAGCGCTTTTTATCGGTCACTGAAGTATTCACTCCGGCCACCACTGGTTTCTTGGTTGTGGCATTACACCAAAGGAAATCATTCGTACCTGAGCCATCATTGATTTGAGTTGAGACTGTGATCTCTTTTCCAAATTCACGGCAACAGCGGTTATTCTTAAGATCGTAGTTCGGATTCTTGGCCCCGTTGTTAACGAGTTTAAAGTCAGGATTCCCACACACAAGCTCCTCTTCCCAGAATTTTTTCTCGGAAGGATTGAGAAGAGAAGTGAGGTTAGCACCTCGGACCTTTGAAGCAATCGTAGCAGAAGGAGCGCATTCCATATCGGTGAAGCAGGATGCTCCTGGAGCTCTTAAACAAGCATTTCTCTGGTAACCAATAGTAGTCACCTGACTGCCCGAAAGAGTGGAGAAAAGACCCAGGTCCCTGAGTGGTTGAAGATCTAAGAGGTTAGTCCCGAGATTCTGGGAGATGGCCGCATCGGCGAGTTCTGTACTGGTTAAAAGGTTAAGGTTAGAGTGATGGAGATAGCTGCCTGTCACTCCGGTGGCCGGACAGGCGTTATAGTATTTTGCACTCATGGAGCTTGAATTCATGGTGGAGCCCACATTATAGAGCTTGTCTGAAGAGTCCAGAGTTGAAGCTGGGGCACGCTGATTAAGATCAAAAGTGGTAGACGCACTGGCAGGGTTCTTTCCGGGAACACAAATCGCCGAAACTCCGTTTGCATTCAAAGTTGCACGTATGGCAGTGGGAGTTGTCTTGTTACCGTAGTAGTCAAATGGACGACCGAGGATCCGTGCGGCAAGTCCCACCGTATCGGAGAGGTTTCCAACTCCCGCGGCTTCCACCAGATTCTGATTGACCGGAGAGCTTGCAAAGCGCGCGATACGATCATTAAACCTGGCCGAGGTGAGCATCTGACAGGTTGTATTGGGGGAACAGGTGAGGGTTCCGGGAGTCACTGAATAATTAAAATACTGAGTGGGATCAGTTTGAGTGAGATTCTGGTCGCAAGGAGCGCCTCGGCCGCGGTAGACACAGCGCTTGGCCTGACCATTAACACCTTTAGCGATGAGAGAAGAAATGGTCCGTCTCATAAAAGTTGGGTCTGAGCCTGCTTCAGTGGCATTCACATCAAAACTAGGCCAGTTGGTGCTGAGGGACGAGACATTCTGACAGGTGTACTCATAACCGAGTTGTTTCACACAGTCATTGTCAGTGCTGCACAAGTGAGACTTCTGGCACTGGGCCCCGTCGGTTTCCATATCCGCTTCCGGAAAGACATTCGCAAAATTAACTGTCTCAGAAACATTCAGGGTAATGTTGTTATCGATATTCTGGTCGCCGTAATAGGCGTTCACCGCGAGATAGAGTCTTCCGGATTTTGCCTGAATCCGGCGCTTGCTCCCAATGGAGAACCAGCTCACGCCGTCAAAGGATCCCACCAGGGAGCCATAATCAAAACCAAACCAATCACGGTTATAGCCATTGGCAAAAAGGAAATGCTGAGCATTCAGACGGTTTTGCCGCTGAAGCTTTGGATCTCCGGCCGTATGGGTCCATGGGATCATGGTGGCCGGAACAAAACAGGCTCGACCAAAGAGTAGGTCATCACTTCTGTAAAGGGAAGTGTTGTTAAGTCGACTCGACTCATAAAGCTCGGGAGCATAACCGCCGCCACCGATACTAAAGCTCTGAGGGAAAATTTTCTGAAGAGCGCTGTAATAATCGCTCCCACAGGTCGTGCAACTTGAGAAGCTTCCTGTACTCACAGTAAGGTCATAGTACTGGTCTTTTTTTACCCGGACCATCTTCGCCGGACGGGCATGGCTTCCGTTTTTAAGGAAAGATCCATAGATCTCATTAAAGCCCACGGCACTTGTGACATTGTTCGGTTTGAGAACATTTCCGGCAGTATAACTAAAGACTCCAGCATCACCGAATTCCTGAGTCGGTGCTCCTGAGTAATCTTCGTCATAATTGACACCGTTAAGATCAAAATAGCGATGAGGAACATTCTTGCTTGAAACAGTGACGGTCTGATTGGCAGGTGGTTCTGCTGTCGTTGGGGCTTCGTGAAGGCAATCAAAACGCTTTAAAGCGTTGAGTTCATCATAGACAGGCTTAAAGTTACATTTTTCCCCGGAACAATTACAGATTGTATTCACACTCTCCTGGGCCAGGGCCTTCGAGTCGAGGACAGTGCTCACCAGAGAATCCTGAATAAAATATGAGATTTCAATCTTCTGATTTTGAAAGGGAGTCGTCGTCAGACGAACGGCTTTCGGTGAGGGCTGGAGAGTCCAGTTCGATGAATCCTCCGGAAGGATAATCCCGCCAAGTTTAACAATCACGGCCTTGGAGAGATCTGCATAGTCCGGAAGAAGATAAACATTCGATGAATCATGCCAGGTTGTTGTGAAACGCTGATCTGTGGAGGCACCCTGGATATAGGTTTTGCTACAGCGACCGAGAGTTGAGCCGATTTTTTCACAGGTTCCATCAATCTTATAAGTGATGTAGAGATTATCATCCAAAGCTCCGGACGGCAGGGGAGAGGTGACGGTGATTTTCTGAAACTTCGTTGCTTCGACTGAGTCATTAAAAGTGCCTGGCACAAAGGAGACATCAGTCAGGGGAGTTTCACCGACCTTATAGAGCGTCTTACCGGCATAGACCACTTTGACGATGTTATTGGCATAAATTCCTGTGCCGAGATTTGAATTCAGATTGGAGAAGTTGATATCATCTATAGTCTCCATACCCGCGATTGGGAAATCCCCCGGGATCATAGGAGAAGCGTCTTCGATTTTTAGAGTACAGTAGGAGAATTCTCCATCCACTTTATTAAGACATTGATAAAGCTGTTCGTGCTCGAGAAGTCGAATCTTCGCCTCATACACTGGGTCAGTGGTAGGACCTGTAGGATCAGGAGTGACGTCGGGCCGAGAATTACAGACAAAATAAAACTGAGGATAAAGAATGAAGCGCGCGGGGTTGGCTTCCACATCAATCTCAGCAGCAAGATAGGCCGGATCAGAAGTGTTGATTCCTGGCCTTAAAGCGCCATCTTTTACGCATTGGTTTTGAAGGCAGCAGCTGTAACCAAGTCCGGTACAAGTAGAATCACTGGAGCAGGCATTCACAGATGGAGTGGTGATTGATCCTGTAATGGTGATGGTCAGGGGACTTAAATTGAGACCCGGAACTTCCTGGCCATTAACAGTAAAAAGTTTAAGGCCGCCACTCATGACTGAAGAGCTGCAATTGGTGCAAAGATTATCCAGAGAAAAATGCACACTTCCACCCAGGGAACTACTAAGAAGTTCATTGGTGAGATTATAAACAAGGCAATCGTTCTGGTTTGCTGAGTAGTTGGAAGGCTCTACCTGAAGGTAATATTCCGTTGTCTTGTTGATGGTATCAGTAATTGATTTGGGTTTTCCGCTGAGAAGGAGGAATCTTTCTTGAGTGGGGACGTAGCTGTATTTTCCGACGACGCAAAACTTTGTCGTGTTCGGGAGTTTACGAAGAAGCTCAGAGAGAGCCTTGCCACGGATAAAAAACGAGTCCACGAAAGATTTAGCAAGACTCAGGTTGGTGCTGGTTTGAATTGAACTCTGCTGAATGAAAATCCCGGGCAGAGGAAAACTTGGCTCAGGATACTCAGTGACTGAGCTTCCGGAAGGGCCGGTATTACCAGAAGAATTGGATTGATTACTTTTAACAGAAGAAGCAGGGGGAGTGTCCACACAGGAAGTGAGAATAAGTGCAATTGCGAGGATCAGAGATCCCTGCATAGGCTTCAATAGATTTTTTAAAAACGTTGAGTTCAACATCCGTGTCTTCCCTCTATGGATTAACTATCGGATTTATCGAGGGACAGGTTTAAAGAATTAGGCCCTCATGAAGCCTATTATGAGGCAGTTCCGGAGCAGGAGAGTAGGACTCTCTTAACTTATGGATACTACGAGTTAGATTGGGAGAGAGAAAAGAGTGATTGCCGAAGAAAAGACTCAGAATTAGGCATTTTCTTCCAGGGCGTCCAATAGAGCGAAGAGAGCGATTTGAGAAAATCGATTCTTTAGGAGGTTACGGTCCCCTTTAAATTGATAGCGCCAGGACTTAGATTGAAGGCTTGTAGCGACTCCAATGCAGACTGTTCCCACTGGAGTTTCAGTGCTTCCGCCAGCTGGGCCAGCAAGACCAGTAATGGAAATTCCAATATCGGGGCCAAGATTCTCCCGAACTCCCTTGGCCATCGAGAGGGCCACTTCCTCGCTCACCACACCTTTTGAATCGATGAGTTCTTTTGACACATGGAGAGTTTGGATTTTGACGTTGGTATCATAGCAGACCACCGCACCGGTGAAGTGAGAACTCACTCCGGGAACGTCAGTCATGCGATGAGAGCACAGACCACCAGTTGCGGACTCAGCAAAAGCAAAGGTTTTATTTTTTTCTTTGGCTTTTTTAAGAATGATCTCTTCCAGAGTTTCAGAACCACGGTGCCAGATATGAGAAGAGACCGGAGATTGATTAAAAATTTGATGCACTTTTTTTTCTCTCTCATTGAGCTCTTGCTCTGAATTCCCACTTACTCGGACGCCGATATCAACTCCGTAGATGATGGGAAGAGAACTGACTGACCCCAGAGACTGAAGTTTATCCCAGAGGGAAGGATCAACCTCACCAAATATCTTTTCTTCCGGCACTCCCCTGGTGCGGATGATAACGTGCCTGAAAAAAGAATTGTTTTTAGAAGAAAAAACCAATGTGGGTAGATGAAGCTCAAGCATTTGAGTCAGCTCCCGGGGAACCCCAGGAACCGAGATGATCTTAATCTTACCGCTATCAAAGAAGAAGCCTGGAGCAAAACCATTGGGATTGGAAAGAGGCCTAAAACCCTCCGGGAGAAAAGTGTAGGGGTGATCCTTACCAGGGAAGGGGCGTCCCATATTCTGGTAGTTTTCCTCGGCAATCTTCTCTGCCTCTTCTGAGTAAGTCAGTGCCTTTTTAAAATACGAGGCCAGAGTGGCCTTCGTGATGTCGTCTTTGGTGGGGCCCACACCACCGGCGGTGATGATAAGATCACAATCCTGGGATAAAAAATTCAATGCCTGATGAATTCTGGACTCATCATCGGCCACGGCCACCTGAACTTCAAGTTCATGGAAATGGCTTCTCAGGATCCCAGCAATAAGTGAGGTGTTAAGATCCTTAATTTTACCGTTTAAAACTTCAGTAGCGATGATGAGAAGACCTGTTTTCATAGGACTTTACTCTATCCTAAGGGAGCGACAATTTCTTTGATTTTCCATTTCGCATTATGTAAAAAGACCCATGCCTAAACGCTATCAGTTTGAACTTCCCTTTGATGTGGATCTCGCAGGTCACGTGAAGAAGACCTATCCAGAGATTCGGAAATTTCGGACTATTTCTCGCAGTCTTGATGCCCGGGGTGCACCCCGGGGACGTAAGCCAATTTTCAATTACGTGATCGATGCGCTAGTGGGTCCTCAGGATATTTTCCCTCTGCCAGAGAAGCTTCCAGAGCTTAAACCCCTTCCGAAAAAGCCCATTATCATCGGAGCTGGACCTGGTGGACTCTTCTGTGCCGTAAGGCTCGCAGAGCAGGGGGTGCCGAGCTTGATCTTTGAGCGGGGAGATGAGGCGAGTAAGCGGATGCTTAAAATCGCAAAGTTCTGGCGCTATGGTGAATTCAATGAAGAAACTAATGTGTGTTACGGGGAAGGGGGAGCAGGACTCTTCTCTGATGGAAAACTCATCACCCGTATTAAGTCCCCCCTTGTTCAGTATGTGATGGATAAGTTTGTGACCTTTGGAGCACCACCGGAGACCGCCTATGAGTCCAATCCTCACCTGGGTTCCAATAAGATCCGCACCATCATCACTCAGGTCTCCAACTGGCTTCGC
>CAZPFM010000116.1:0-7225 GCA_964585845.1 uncultured Bacteriovorax sp. | reverse complement strand
GTTTGTCCCGTGAACATTCTGAATGGTGGCGCCCATTCTTGCCAGAGGAGAGGTGAAACTCACACCATCAGTATCGAGATCAGTATCCTGAATCGTGTAGGTGAAAATAAGATTCGAGGTGCCGGAACCAGTCAGGTAAGTAAAGATTCTGGCGGTTGATCCCACGACTGCGGAAAGCTCCGGAGTTCCTCCTGTGATGGTCACAGGTTCAGAATAGCTCACGATGACCTGAACTTGATCGCCGAGTTTATAGAAACCAGTGGCCGGAAGAGGTGAGGGTAATTGGATATTGGTGATTGTTGGAATAGGAGCATCGACTATGATTCCGCTGGTCAAAGGAGTTGTGAAGATGTCTGACTGACCATTCACCAGACAAAAACTTCCCGAGCAGATGGTTCCTTCATTAACAATATGATTAGTGATTTCGATCCCATCTGAATCAATGTCTCCCCCAATCACGACATATCGATAAATAAATTCGTTACTTCCTGAGCCGGAAATATACTGAAGCTGTTTGGAGGCATCTGTTCCTAAAGTGAAATTGATATATGAAGTCGCCGCACTCACGGTGACCGTCCGGTCAAACCTCACCTTAAAGTCTATGCTTTCACCGGGAGTGAAGCTGTCAGCGGCAGGAGGAAGAACAGTCGTGACCCGGGGATAGCGACCTCGAATCTGAGTGGCGTTAGAAAGCGGAGAAGATAAATATGAACTAAAATCCACGCTGGCCATATTCCCGGATGCATCCTGAAGAGTCCCTCCGTTAAGCTGGATCGAGGTCGTAAAAGCGATTCCACTAGTTTCGTTACAGCTTTCTTCGATTGTGTAGGCAAAAGTAAGAGTGTTAGTTCCATTTCCTGCGACATAGGAAGCTGACTTTGTCAGTGTCCCCGCAGTCGTGCACTCGTTAACTGTAAAGTCGATAGAAGGAGAGCCGGTGATCATGACAGCTTCATTAAAGCTCACGCGAAAAAGAAATGGTGTCCCCAGATAATAATTTCCCGGAGTCGGTGCTGTCGCTCCGATAATGGAGGGAGCGGCCGTATCCACTTTAACTCCAGCGCTTGAAGGCACCGAAAGGGACAAGACCACATTTTCAGTCGTATTAAAGGTAATGGCGCCACCATTTAAATCCAGTGTGCTACTGACACTTATACCATCAGAATCATTGTCCCCATTTTGAACTGTGTATCTAAAAAGAAGATTCTTCGTTCCTGAACCCGAGACATAGTCCGCATAAACAGTTGCGGCCCCCAGAGTGAGAGCGAGACGAGGAGTCCCTGAGACAGTGACAAGAAAGGGATGAGTGAGAGTGAAGTTAAGCACCGATCCTGCTGAGTAGGTGCCATTGGCAGGGAGAGAAACACTGAAAGCATTCTCCACTGGGGCGTGACCGCTGATGAGGCCACCCACAGGAGTGCCTTGCTTTACCTGGCAGGAAGCGAGAAGAATCAGGATGAATAGGGACAAACTTAACGTTTTCACCACCTATCTTGTCGGCGCAAGACCTCGATATTCTTAAGAAAATGGGGTTCAGGTGAGCTTAATAATCGGGGGTAAGCTCAAGGGAAAGCTTACATTCATCACCATTGTTAAAGGATACTGAACGTAAAAGCAGAAATATCTCAGCTGAAATAATTTCATGATTCCCTTCAATCCCTTCCAATCATCCTTCATGAAAAGTATGACTGATTTTTAATTACTAAAATTGAGTCAGTTAAGGTGAGGTTTTCGTGAACATCTTTTTGGTTTTCGCTTTTTTAGCATTAAGTCTGAGTGCATTTGCTAAACCTATAAGAATTAACTACCCAAAACTCAGGGCCCAGGTCGAACTCGACTTCACAAGAAAACCCTACGTCCTCCAGGAAGCTATCGCCCACATGAAACTCATCGATTCTGTTTCTGGGAAACAGATCGCTTTTCCAAAAGACAAAAACTCAGTATCGATCAAGCTCACTTCTTTAGAGAGTGATGTCATCGCTCCGGCCCCTGAGGTTCACCTGAACTACATCGATGATTTAGGAAGAATCGCTTCCCGGATTTTTTTTACGGCCGGTGGGAAATGGAAGATGAGTCTCACGATCGAAGACCGGGGTCTTGCTAAAGAAACTCAGTCCATCGTTTTAAATCTTGTGAATCAGAATGATTTCCCTAAAGATACAAAGAGCTTCCCGTACATAGGTAAAATCGCCCACCGTCAGGTTGGGATCGTTAAAGGAACAGGTTGCCGAAGACGCTGGGACTTCATCGACACTCATGATTCTCTTCACATGAATATGCCTTATGATCTCTGTGGAAAATACGCCATGGTAAGCAATCGTTATCACAAATGGGTGGACCTCAGTAAGCATGGAGACAAGGTCGAAAAACTTCAGGCCGCTTCTCTGAAAGGGGATGCCGTTCTTGAGAAACTTGATTGCGTGAATAAGTCAGTCTACAAACTCGTCCATTATCCAGTCTGTGGCGGAGAAGGCAAGACCATCGCTTACTGCGATAAGGCCGGAAACAAGGTGAACCCCAATAAATACGCCTGCCGGCTCTAAGGAAAGAAGATGAAGATTATATTCCAAATTTCTTTTGTTTTGATCGCTCTTAGCGGGAGTGTTTCAGCGAGTGTGATTGACTTCAATAAGGTTTACGTTCCTGCCTTTAAGACAGAAGCGCAGATTTTTTCCCGAACGGAAATGAAAATCACGGATGCTTATCTTGAGTACTACACAGACTTCATTCAATGTCTTATCGCCTGCAATTACGACTTAAAAGTTTCTACAAAAAAGATCAGCTTTTCTCAGACTTCCTCTGGAGAAGTCCTCTTCTCCCATCCCAAGGCTAAGTCCGTTCGTTTTCAGAAAATAGCTTCCCGGGTGAATGAGTGTGGGGCTAGCCTTGTTGTGAAGGGAAAGATGGGGGCCAAGACTTATTATACGAGGATTGATCTTTATAAGAAATATTCTAAAAATGCCAAAAACGATTGCGCCCGCTCTCTTGCGATCGAAAGATCTCTCGATGAACTTTTTTCTAGACCCATCGAACTTAAGCGCTGGATTGAAGCCGATTCAGCTCGCTAGGCTTAAGTTATTCCTCGCAGACTTCTAAGATTTCCCGTTTCACGGAGAGACCCAGGTTGAGAGGTCCCAGTTTAAAATCGTACTCTCGATCACCTTCTACGATCGATCCATCGGCATAACGGTACTCCACTGTCGTCACTCCTTTCCAGACCTGGAAATTTTCCATAAGAGTGTGGCGGGCCCGGATGCCTCTTGTAGCGTGAACCCATCTCTGGAAAGAAACGGAAACACTCTCACTTCGGTCTCTACCGAAGCCAAAAGAGAAGCCAAGAAGATCAAAGGATATATCTCCGGAGTAGGTGACTTCGTAAGAAATCGACTTCTCCCAATTGGCAAAGCGGTCACCGTCATCATGGCAGTCTTCCTGAATCCAGGGATGGTACTGAAGGGGTCTTGAGACGGATTCAATGTCATAGACGGTCTTATAGCGGTAGTCGTAGCGACGAGCGCGGATCCACTCACCGGTCTGGGTGTATTCTGCGGCCAGGGCAGAACCCGAAAAAAGAGAAATGAGTAAGAAGCTTCTAAGCATAGGACCTCCACTGGCTTTCTTACCCTATGAGACGTCATTTCGAAACGGCCGTGAGGGAAAATTTGAGTTAAATTTTAGCTCTAACTAAGGTAGAAGACGGTCTATGCATATGAATTTACAATTCATCTCTCAGAACCTGGTTCAAAGAGGGGATGAATATATTCGCAATAATGGCCTAGACCATTTCCACCATCACGCTGCCACTCTCTTAAAGGAGTGCAGGATTGCCGAAAGCTTTGATCTTGAAGAGACTCTAAAGCTTGGGATGAGGGCGGAAGAACTGGCGACTCAGAATTATAAATCCTTTGAATTTAGTGATCTCCCCATCACCATCTCCCGGGGGGAGTTTTGCTTTGTGGACCTCTATTTCTGGCGACGACGACCTACCACTATTCACAATCATCATTTTTCCGGTGCCTTCATAGGACTTCTGGGAAAGAACGTGGATCTGGAATTTTCCTTTGAGTCGAAAAGAGCAATTGGAAAATTTCATGAATGGGGAGAACTCAAACTTCTTCAGGAACGAATCATCTCTCCTGGTCATGTGGTTTCCATCGCTCCTTTGGATGGTTTTATTCATCAGAATCATCATCAGTCTGATCTCACCGTAAACCTTTGCTTTCGAACTTTGGATATCAAGAATGAGAGTCTCTCGGGCTATCTCTATTCTGGTCTTCGGCATTCGAAAGACCCTCAGCTTATGATGAGAGTAGAGCGACTTAAGCGTTTACTGAATTTCGGGCCGGTGGATCTGGCCTCCGTAGGGCTTGATGAGGCGATGGCCTTTCTTATCCAAAACTACGACTCAGGCATCTCTCACCCAAGGTTTCAGGAATTGATCGCATCCTGTCAGGAAAAGATTCAGGCCGAAGCAGGGCTTAACCTCGAGGAACTCCTCCAAAGCCATTGGAAAATGATCGAAGATCTTGAAGAACAATACGAATAAGGTTAGGATCAACGCCCTGTGCCCGGGTGGTGAAATTGGTAGACATACCGTCTTCAGACGGCGGCGCCTTTAAAAGCATGCTGGTTCAAGTCCAGTCCCGGGCACCATAAAAAAGCCATCTCTTTGTAGATGGCTTTTTTTTTGATTATTAAAGACCTCATTGCTTTCGCCTATCAGGCCAATCTATAGACTTATGGACCAACCACCTACATTAGCTAGCTTATAAACTACGACTGAATACCATTTTGAAAATAATTCATGCTCTTTTTTCTTAACAATACATTTCAGGTTTTCCTTCGCTAGAAGATATCAAGGTAACAAAATTATCTAGGAGATGATTATGAAAGTGAGCATGTTTGGTGTCTTGATTGCCTTTGCATTTCAAGCACAGGCTTTTGGATCTTCCGGTATTGTTTGTGATGGGAAAAGAATGGCGACAAATAAAGCTCCGCAAGTATTAATGGAGAATTGCTACGACAGCCTCCTGCATAGGGATGGTACGCCTCCATGTTTTTATGGAGACGTTAATGAGGTCGTTGATGTGATCTATGGGTTAAGTTGGAACGATGAGAACTTAGAGTCTTTTGCCTTTGCGAAAGCTTTGTCAAAAAATCGAGTTTTGTATCGCTTTCAAGATCATGTGAATGGATACAGCGAGTCTTATACTATGCTTAGATGTAAGTAAGCGTTTTCATTTTTCAACTGGATACCCATTTTCTAGGGAAGCTAGTCCTGAGTCCGCCACACGGTTTCTACGTTTTTCTCAGCGTATTACCGATAAAACTCGTAGATGAAAGGCGTGTCGGACTCTCTAAAATTTACGAAATTTTTACCAATAGTTCTAACTCTGTTGGTGAGCTTTCTTTTGACCGGATGTAACTCCGCTGAGCCTAAGCTATACCCCATTTCTTTTTCCCCGGTTAACATCAAAAGTTTGAACCTTCATAATAGCACCAACCGGATACTGATTTGGGAACTTCCAAAGCTCGTATACGAGCCCTGAGTGAAATTTCGGGAGCGGTGCGTTCGACTCTTTACGGATACCTATTTTTTGCAGTCGAGTTATCCTCGATTTTAAATCATGATTCAGGTCATTCAAAGGCCATTCCTTCCAGTATAATGTATAATCAGCCAAGGGAATTCTCCCGCATGATCTCTAGGAGGGGACGGCATGAATGTTCAAGTGAATACCGATCATAATATCGAAGGCAGTGAAGACCTCAACACCTATATCAAGAGCAGACTGAATGAAGACTTCAGTCGCTTCAATAATGCCATCACCAGAATCGAGGTTCACATCACGGATCAGAATGCTCACAAGTCCGGCGCTCAGGACAAGAAGTGCTTACTTGAGGCCCGGGTTGCGAATCGCCAGCCGGTGGTCGTAAGCCATCACGCTGAGACCGTCCACCAGGCCTTTGATGCGGCCACTGATAAGCTCATGCGCTCACTGAATTCCATGGTAGGTCGTCTCACAAATCACGAAAGTCCTAAAGACCTCATCGAAGAAGAAGCTGTTACTCAAGACGAGGAATGACATCTCCTTCGAAGGATCCTCTGCACGGGAAGACCTTAGAATCCATCCTCGATGATCTTGTGAATTTCTACGGCTGGGAGCAAATGGGGAACATGATAAGTATTAAGTGCTTTACCCATGACCCAAGCATGAAGTCGAGCCTGAAGTTCCTGCGAAAAACTCCCTGGGCCCGCAAGAAAGTCGAGGAACTCTATCTCTATATGAAAGAGCAAAATTAATCTTCCCGGGATTTTGAAATAGCTATGAATCCAAATTTCTACCGCGACTTGAGAAGTTTCTCTGACTTCAACCATTTTACAGACGACTCTCATTTCAGCACTTGCCCGGATGACTGGACCGTTGTCATCACGGACATCCGTGGCTCCACTAAGGCCATAAGCGAAGGCAGGTACAAAGAAGTCAATTCAATGGGAGCGGCTTCTATCGTGATGGCAAGGAAAGCTCTCGGGAGTCTGGATTTTCCTTTCGTTTTTGGTGGAGACGGCGCCACTCTTCTCATTCATAAAGATGACCTGGAAAAAGTTGCAAAGAATCTGAGTAGCTTACGAACACTTGGGAAAGAGAATTACAACCTCGATTTACGAGTGGGTATCGTTCCAGTAAGTGAAATCACTCAGCGGGGTGAAGAAATTCTTGTGGGAAAATTTGAGCTCACTCCTGGAAGGGCGATTGCCCTTATCAAGGGGGGAGGACTCACGGTTGCCGAAAAATTAATCAAATCTGGGTCAGAGTATCTGTCACCATTTCCGAGCTCCGATTCTATCGACTTAAGTGGTCTATCTTGTCGGTGGAAACCGATACCAAGTCGAAGAGGAAGAATCCTGACTATCCTTTGTTCTTCCAGGGGTGGACACGAGCCCTATGTGAAATTCCTTAAATTTTTAGGAGAGACTCTTCCTGAGGGGATTATTGGTGCTAATCCCACCAATACTGAAGAGGCGCGGTATAAGTCCCTTTGGAGTCTTCTAAAAGAAGAATATAAACTCCATGATGGTCCATCCTTAGGAATGCTCTTTCGCTTGCTTGAGATTTTGATCTCCGTTTGGGCCTTTAGGCTCCGGCTGCCACCACTGCTATTTGATTCCAAAAAATACGAGGAGTCCATGCGAAGCCATTCGGATTATCGAAAATTCGATGATCTT
>CAZPFM010000115.1:0-7235 GCA_964585845.1 uncultured Bacteriovorax sp. | reverse complement strand
GGGGTGGTACCGTCCGTCTTCCACGCCTCATCGGAGCTGACCACGCCATCGAGTGGATCACTGGGGCCAAGCACTATAAGGCCGAAGAAGCCCTGAAGTTTGGGGCCATCGATGGAATCGTGGAAGATAAGGATCTCGAAGCCGCAGGCCTTAAGCTCCTTGAGCGCGCCATCAAGGGTGAACTCGACTGGCAGGCACGGGTGAAAGAAAAGAAGTCTCCCCTGCATCTTGATAAGATTGAATCCATGATGAGCTTTGCTGGTTCCAAGGCGTTTGTCGCTGGAATGGCGGGACCTCACTACCCGGCCCCTGTGAAGGCCGTGGAGACCATGGAGATGGGATCGACTCTTGGACGAGACGAGGCCATCAAACTTGAGGGTGCCACCTTCGCGGCTTGCGCTCAAACCAAAACCGCTGAGTGCTTAACCCAAGTCTTCCTTGGGGATCAGTACTTAAAGAAAATCTCCAAGAAACAAACTAAGGACTCGGAGCCTGTTCACTTCGGAGCCGTTCTCGGCGCCGGGATTATGGGTGGTGGGATTGCCTACCAGTCTGCGAGTATGGGTGTGCCTGTTCTTATGAAGGACATTAAGCCTGAACAACTAGAACTTGGAATGAATGAGGCCACCAAACTTCTCAATAAGCAGGTGGAGCGAAAGAAGCTCACACCGGAAAAGATGGCCAAGGTCATCTCCCACATCACCCCGACACTCTCCTACGCTGATCTTGAGCACACAGACTATGTGGTTGAGGCAGTGGTGGAGAATGAAAAGGTGAAGAAGGCTGTTCTCGCTGAAGTGGAATCCAAGGTTAAGCCAGGGACAGTCATCGCCTCCAATACTTCATCTATTTCTATCACCCGCATTGCCGAGGCCTTAAAGCACCCGGAGAACTTCTGCGGGATGCACTTTTTTAATCCCGTTCACCGAATGCCTCTTGTTGAGATCATCCGCGGTGAGAAGTCTTCCGAAGCCACAATTGCAAAGACTGTGAACTACGCCACTCAGATGGGGAAAACCCCTATCGTTGTGAATGACTGCCCAGGTTTTCTTGTGAACCGCATCCTCTTCCCTTATTTCAACGGATTCATTCTTCTTCTTGAAGACGGAGCAGATTTCCAGAAAGTGGATAAGGTTATGGAGAAATTCGGCTGGCCAATGGGACCTGCCTATCTTCTTGATGTGGTAGGAATCGATACCGCCGCTCATGTCTCTAAGGTCATGGCCGATGGGTTTCCGGATCGTATGTCCTTTAAGGGCAAGACCATCCTCGATGTCATGTACGAGAAGAAAAGATTCGGTCAGAAAAACAATCTTGGATTCTACGAGTACGAAACAGACAAGAAGGGCCGACCGGTTAAGAAAGTGAATCGAGCCGTCTATGAGATCACTGGTGAAGTCGTGAAAAACAAGAAAGAACTCAGCGATGAAGAGATCTCCATGCGCATGATGCTCCCGATGATCATCGAGGCTTCCCGCTGCCTGGAAGAAAAGATTGCGGCTTCTGCTACCGAAGTGGACATGGGACTTCTCCTCGGGATCGGATTCCCTCCATTCCGTGCCGGTGCTCTGAAGTACGCGGACACTCTCGGATGGAAGAAAATCCAGGAAGCCTCCGCGAAGTACTCTTCCTTAGGAGCGCTCTATGAGCTCACTCCGATGATGAAAGAGATGGCGGCCCAGAATAAAACTTATTACTAAGAGGTCTATATGAAAAATGCAGTAATCGTCGATGCGGTAAGAACACCGATGTCTAAGTCAAAGAACGGAGTCTTCCGGAACGTGCGTGCCGAAGATCTCTCCGCCCACCTTATGCGGGAAATCCTCAAGCGTAACCCAAAAGTAAATCCGGGAGAGATTGAGGACATCATCTGGGGATGCGTTCAACAAACACTCGAGCAGTGCTACAACATCGGAAGAAACGCGGCTCTTCTGACAGACATCCCTAAGACAGTTTCCGCCCAGACAGTTAATCGTCTGTGTGGCTCCTCCATGACAGCGATCCATATGGCGGCTCAGGGTATCTGGTCTAGTCAGGGAGACATCTATCTCTGTGGCGGAGTGGAGCATATGGGACACGTGCCGATGTATCACGGAGTGGACTTTAACCCGAAGCTCGCTAAGACCACTTCTAAGGGAGCTGGTTCCATGGGACTCACAGCTGAGCTCCTGGGTCGCATGCACGGAATCACCCGTGAGATGCAGGATGAGTTTGCCATGAACTCTCATAAGAAAGCTCACGAAGCGACTCTTAAGGGCAACTTTAAAAATGAGATCGTTCCTACTTTAGGTCACGATGAGACAGGAACCCCTTCACTTATCACGACCGATGAAGTCGTCCGACCTGAGACGAATATGCAGACTCTGGGAAAACTTCCGGCGGTCTTCGATCCAAAGAATGGTACTGTCACGGCAGGGAACTCTTCTGCTCTTTCCGACGGAGCCTCATCCGTCCTCGTCATGTCTGAAGAGAAAGCAAAAGCACTTGGACTCAAACCTCTTGCCCGTATCGTCTCCATCGCAGCCTCTGGCTGTGAGCCCTCTATTATGGGTTACGGGCCAGTTTCGGCCTCTAAGAAAGCCTTAGAGCGTGCGGGACTCAAAATCGATCAGATGGACCTTGTGGAGCTTAATGAAGCTTTTGCGGCCCAGTCTCTTCCGGTCATCAAGGATCTGGGGCTCAAGGATCGTATGGATCAGATTAATATCTATGGCGGCGCCATCGCTCTTGGCCACCCTCTTGGCTGCTCCGGGGCTCGTATCACAGGGACGCTTGCTCACCAGCTCAAGGATCATAATAAGAAGTATGGTCTAGCGACCATGTGTATTGGTCTGGGCCAGGGTGTGGCAACGGTGATTGAAAATCTTAACTGAATGTAAGGGCCACGAAAGTGGCCCTTTTTTTTTTACTTACACTTGTAAATTGAAGTCATAGTAAATCCCGGAGTTCCATAACCAGTTCCTCCACCACGGCTTTCACGAATGGTGAGCGTATGTCCCTTCTCGGTCGTTTCAACTAATCCTCGCTTATAGACCATATTGAGTTCCACACCTTTTGCCGTCTCCCCAATAAAGTCGATTCCTACTCCGTTTGGAAGAAGAAGAAATTCAGACTGAGTCCGGCGGGGTCTTGAAGGATCAAATTCCTGGTAAACGAGAGAAATACTTTTTCGAAAGGCTGCTCCACGTCCCTTAGGAGTCACAGAGGAAAGCTTACAATCTAAGCGCTCTGGTAATCCTCCCGGTACCTCACTAGAAGCCATCGCTAAGGTAGAAAATCCAATTAATGCTAAAGTCATGAGATGTTTCATCTTGTCTCCTTTTGTCCTGGAAACAGATTAATCAAGATCATACATAACGAAAATTTCAAATACATTTACTCTGTGTTTAGTTTTTGCGAATGCTAAAGACCCGAGTACCAGTCATACCCTCTCTCTGCCCAGTAGTCCCTGAGTTGCTCATCAGAGAAAATGATCTTTCCAATGCGCTTTAAGCTCTTGATGCCATACTTGATGGGAATAATGAGTCTTAACGGAGCTCCATTAGGAGAATCTAGTGGCATCCCATTCATCTCATAGGCAAGGATTGTCTGGGGATGAAGCATGGATTCCATGTCGATGGATACGTAATACTTTCCATCAGGCGTTTCAAGGCCCACGTAATTGTAATACTCTCCATTCTTCTTTTTACCGAAATTGTGAAATGACATAAATTCAGAAAAATTAGCACCGCTGTAGGAGATATCATCCACCCACCCTTCGATGCATCGAAATTCCGTGGCATGGGTTCTCTTGGGAAGAAGGTTCACGGCACTCAGAGAAAGCACAGATTGCTCGGATCCATTTTCTACCAAAATCTTATAGTTCTCTGGTATGGGAGTTTTAAGACCCAGAAGACCATTCACCCTTGGCTTCTTTCCTGGTTCCACTTCTTTCTGAACAGAAAGTCGACTCCTGCTAAAGAGCTTTTTCCCCAGCTCGGAATTAAATCGAAAGGATGATCGAAGAACCGCTGGCGCGCCAGCTATCTTTTTCCCGTTCTTTATCGTGAAGAAGGCCATGATGGAAAAAGCAAAAAAGAGTAGAAGAGCTAGAAAAGAAAAAATCGTCCGTTTCTTATGATTCATGAATCTCAAACCCCGCAACCATCGAGCGAAGATTATTCCATCCCGCTCGAATAACCTGAATGACATGGACAGTGATGAAGATCACAAAGCCCACCATGAAGGCAAAATGTAAAAGTCTTGCGATCTCATAACCAAGAAAAAGAGAAGTGAGAAAACTCAACTGCACAGGCTTATAAATTGCCAGCCCAGTGAGAACCGAAAAAAGACCCATAAGAATTGCTCCGACATAGGCCAGGCGCTGGACGGGATGGAATTTCTTCCCAGGAAATACCAGTTCACGCCATTCACCACTGAAGAGCTGATAAACAATGTAGACCATACCATTGATCACAAAAGGCCACATGATGAAAAAGTGCCAGCCCATGCCTTCGGCCAGGCGGTGGTGAATCTGGAAAGGGCCAAGGGAAGAGGGAATCACATAGGAAGTTTGATCGGCCCAAGCGATGAGGAGTCCCGACCAGATCATGAGACTTAGGAAAACAACATTCAGCCAATGAGTGATTCTCAAGATGAGGGAGTGTTTTTCGATCACGATGGGATGTGGATCCATTAAGAAACAATAAATCGATTCCAAGGAATTTCAAAGACGCTGTGCTAGGAGTTACGAATAAAATCGATGATCTAAAGAAATGGATCAGGGCACGACTCTTTCAAAAAGAAAATTGGGAAGGGGAAAGTTCACGCCCAACGCTCTGGCAGCTCTATGTTGCGGTTAATCCTCTTGGTGTCCAAAACACCTGAGGCGGGAGTGAATGCTCCCGCTTTACCCTTCCCGGTATTATTTTAACAAAACTCAAAGAGAAGTCCTATGTCGAAAAGGGATCGGGTAAATTCCAGGTATTTGATATGACAAGACCAGAACTTATAAAGTCGGACCTCCATCCCTATCATGTCATGTCACGCTGCCGAGACGGTGATAAGTTCAATCTCCCATTAGACATCGTTTGGAAAGAGTTCAAAGAGCTCCTCCTAATAGCCCATAAAGAAATGGATCTTAAAACTCATGCCTTCGTTCTCATGGGCAATCACTTCCATCTTCTCTGTCAGACACCAAGGAAGAATATTGATGAGATCATGAAAAAGATTTTAAGCCTCAGTTCAAGAACACTTGGTGAGACTCATCAGTGGTCCCGTTATAAGTGGAGTCTCGTGAGTGCCCCAGCTTATTATTACCAGGTCTACCGATATGTTTATCAGAATCCAATTCGTGCCGGGCTCGTGGAAAGAGTCGAAGACTGGTCTTATTCCACTCTCCAAGAAGTCCCCTTCCCTTTACATACCCATGTGCCTTTTAGTTTCGGTGGCGAAGAAGGCGAGCGCCTGTGGCTCAACGAAAGATACACACCCGAAGATCAGAGGCTCATCCGGTTGGGTTTAAGAAAGTTTCAATTTGATGTGAATCAGAGAAGCGTAAAAGATTTTGGACGGCTTACAAGACCAGGAGAACTCCGGGATCCTGGTGGATCCCGGAAGTAATAATTAAAAGATTAGCCCTCGCACTTCTTTCGAAGAACGATATGAGAAGGCTGAAGAGTCAGAAGAAGCTCAATGCGCTCGTTAGAGCTTGTTCGAAAAACGGAAGAATAAGTTCCGAGGTAACCATTTAAGGTATTCACTTTCACCATGTCGTAATTTCCAGCATTGGTCTGAAGATAAAGACGATTCCCTTTTAGAGAGAACTGCATGGTTTCATCCTGGGCAACACTCAAAGCGCACTTGATAGTGCTCCCTTGATCCACATCATTCGCGTTTTCTTTGATGACAATGGAACCATTGTTAACGGTCGCATTGACACTCACCACAGCTTCTTTAAATTCGACTCCGTTTCCGTCCCACATGAGATCGATGGACTCCATGTTTTGTCTTACTTTTTTGCTTTCTCCATTGTCCTTTCCACAAGAGACAGCGAAGACCAGAGAGAGAAGAATAAGGTAGCGCATGAGATTTTCTCCTTTAAGAAAAATACCGGGAGAAAAATAATCATGATTCAGCGAAAAGACACGTGCTTTATTCTTACATGCGTCTCTCATCTGGTGCCAAAATTCCCCACGTCGCAAAGCACGTCTTAAGACAAAAAAGCTGGATGTGATTAAGAGAAATTTTACGAAGCAGTATGATCCATAAGAAAGACCCGCTGGTTCTTAAGTTTGCATTAAGCTACCAACGGGTCATTTGGGAATGGCGATGAGTTACATCAAGAAAAATTTAGGAGTAATCTTCCTGGGAATCAAAGAGATCCCCCTCTCCTCCGAAGTCACTCACATCGTGAATGTCTTCATTACTGGTATTATCCTCATCAAAGGAATAGGAATCATCCTGGAGGGAAGCATCTTCTGTGGCCCTCACTTGCTCTTCAACATTCTGGTTGGGCATGACGGGCTTTTTTGGTTCAACGGGCTGAGTGTTTTGGTTTTCCATGGGGCCTCCTTATTCATCAAATAAGGAGCAGGAATCATGCCAATCATTCGTAGTTTCGTCCAAGATCTCTGATCAGGTATCCAATAGCATAAGGAACAGAGGAATCTCTGGAAATCGAATAGGATGAAGCGTGATCAAATCCCAGCTTATGGATCCACTCATGGAAAATATTCCCTGCGACCTCGGCCGGAGTGAAGACATTAAAGTACTTGGTGTTCATCCAGATGCGGGTGGAATTGGGATATGTGTAACCCACAGTGTTTCGACTTGAGTAGTAAAGCTCAAGCTCAAGATCCATCTGATAATCGACCTCTGGAAAAAGATCCTCTTTGCCATCAATGAGCTTCAGATAAATTTCTTCGTTACTAAAGCCCTTATTATCGACAAAAGCTTTTTTCCCTTCATAGGTGTAGTTCACAACCCGGTGCTTGAATTCTGGGCTCGCAATGACTGTTTTAATGAGCTCGATGGCCTTCTCCACTTTCTCCTGGTCCGAAGGTCCAAAATTCACGTAATGAATCTGAGCATCGAAAAGATAGGCTTCTGAAGGAGGTATATCCTCAGGGGAAGGGAGAAAAATATTGTCATGAGAACCGGGTTGATCCGGTTCCTGGGTGCATGAGGTGACTGAGGCGGCCTCATTCTGATTCTCGCAGCTCTCGGAAGGAGTCTGACAGCTGATAAAAAATAAC
>CAZPFM010000114.1:0-7245 GCA_964585845.1 uncultured Bacteriovorax sp. | reverse complement strand
CGGGAGCCATCTGTCGGACACTCCCAGCGACGGAGCCGCCGAGCTTCAGAATAGGGAGTCTCAGACTTTCTATCCTTTAGTTCTCTAGCCAGGGCAAGAATCCGTTCATCTTCTTTTTTTGCTTCTCCCGAAGTTTCTGACCCCACCAATTCTCGCATCAGGTAGTAATGAGATCCTTCGTTGCGTACAGAGATAATTCTGAAACGAGTGCCTGACTGGAAGAGAACTTCCTCTTCACCACTAATAGATGAGATCGACATGACTGGTCTTCCAGTTTTTGAATAAATCAGAAACTGATCTTGTCCGGAAAATCCGTGGCTCGTTGATGTACTCGTAAAGGCATCATAGACGACCGTCGCCCCCTGCTGATGCTGATTTCGGATCGACACTGGAAGATTTGTTCCACGCATGACAAAGCCTTCGTATTTCGGCAATTTCGCCAGGGCTTCATTAAGCACCTCAATACCGCCACTCACAGGGCTTTCCTCTCTACCCCAGAGAAATTTATTGAAGCAACCGTAACCGCTGGAGGTGTAATACTTTATCGCAGACACCTCACGTGCTTCGAGATTGCAGGTTGGCATGGCGGAGATTTTACAATCAAATCCAAGTCCGCTGTCTTGGTACCACCCTCCACATGCTTGGACGGCCTGACAGTATCTCATGTCCGGACTGAGTTTCTCCGTTGCCGTTAAGACATCGGCTGCGAGGTTGGTTCCGGCGGGCGTAGGAGAACCGGTGATCTCACACTCTTCTCCTGCCCCGTGGGCATGTCCGGCATGTGTCTCAGCAGATAAGACAGATGAAGAGTGAATCAATAGGAGGAGGAGAAAGAAAGCTTTCATTTTTTCTCAAAAAGCTCCCATTTTTCTTTTGACTGATGTTTAACAAAGACCTGAGTGTAGCCACGACGATTATTTTCTAAAAGAGAAGCACCCTTAGCGAGGCAAGTCTTGCGGTCCATGAGGTCATCCTCATAGACCATCTCCTCCGGAAGGTTTCTTCCTAACATGCGGAATCGGCAGGATCCGATCTCCGGGTATTCGGTGATCCCGAATTCACTTTGAATGCGCTCTTCATAGGCGCGTTTTCGTCCAATCTCACCAGAAATAGCAAGTGCGGGAAGTAAGATTAAAATGAGAATGAGTGCCTTCATGAATATCTCCTACTGCTCAGTTGAGCGCGACTCTGTTTTTTCCGCTTTGTTCGGGATCTTGGGAGCGTCTTTCTTTTTCATTTCATCCGAGATGTGTGGTCCATGCCCCACTCCCAGTTCATTCTCAGTCACACAAGGCGCTGGGCTTAAACCAATATGGTCGATCCCTCTCGGGTCAAAGCAGTTCTGCTGCTTCACACAGGCTTCGAATTCTCCGGAATCTTCTCCATGCATATTCTTCTTACCCATATGCCCCCGGCACCGGTAGCGGGAATCGTTTTGAGTCGGTGTGTGAAAGGGAGACCAGAACTCGAAAGTTTCTTTTAGCTCTTTAAACTTATTTAGTTCCTCGAGTTTTTCTTTTACACACTTTTTTAAAAGACTGTCGGAGTATTCAGGAGCTTCTGCAGGATGCAAGGGTCCGCCGCATGTAATAATCGCCTTGGTGAAGACCTTGTCTTTAAAATTCACATCGGCCATGGATGAGCCGGTGATGAATATAAGTGCCAAAATGAGTTTCATATCTTTTCTCCAGAGAGTTTATTGATTAATTGCTTCCGTTCTTCCCTTAAAGTAGAGGTATCCAAAACCAAGACTCCGGGCCACTGTTGCTGTCGAGAAAATTCCCAGGGCCTTCACAGGACTATCAAGATTTGAGCAGACGGATTGAAAGATCGCTACAGAGATACCCACGTTGATGGCGTTACTCCCGGCGTTCCAGCCAGTGTTGTAGAGTAAGCGGTCTATACCGGAACTCCCCGTTGTTGTTCCGTCCATCTGATCGTTATAAAGATCATCCGCGATGACATCGAGGATCTTTTCCTGGATTTGTGGATCCTTCAAAGCATCCTGATCGAGATTTTCGAGATCTTTTTCTGTGAAGTCCGGCTTACCCGTGAGAACTCCAAGCATTTCTTTGATGCGGTCATCATAGCGATCGACTGCTTCCTGGATCTCTGATCGATTTTCGAGGTAAGCGATGAGATCTTTCATATCCTGCTCATAGGTCGGAGACTTCTGAATCTCCTCAAGCTTCTCCCGGGCCGTCGCTTCCTCTCCACCAAGAAAGTACTGATAAATCACGGCTTCAGGAATATTACCGCCGAGAGAGACGAGGTTATTCTGAATGTATTTTTTTAAATAGGTCGAGCTTGGGTTAGAAGCGATCTTTGAACCTATCAAAGACATAATGACAGTGGCCGAGACTTCAAAGCCCAGACGTTTGGCAAATGTCGGAGAATCTTCTTCAAAGAGTTTTAGATTAGCGAGGGTGTAGTTCACAATTGTCATCGCTGTTCCCACTCCCACGGAGTACTTTGCAAAAATCTTCCCCGCCTCTTTAGTGGCACTGTTAGGCTTAAACGAGCGGCACTGCTTACCAAGTCTTGCCAGCCTCTCCCGACGCAGACGAGCGCTTTGGACCGCAAAGCGATCCGCATCTCCGGCCTTCGCCCCTGGATTCTCTTTCATGTATTGGCTTCGGTACCGGGCAAAGTCTCTGGAGTAACGAGTTTGCCGTGATTTTGCCACGAGCCTATGAGGAGTATTAAGAGGTGAATCCCAGTTCTTCGCTCTTTTTACGAGAAGAGAAAGTTTTCTCTCCCGCTGTTTAAGGGGAAGAACGTCGAGGTCTTTGAGTTCATCTTCAAAATATTTACGCACCTCCGGGTCTTCCCATTTCTTACCCAGAGAAGCCTGGACGTCCGAGAGATCATCCGGGTCAATTTTTCCCTCCACCTCTTCCAGCTTCCATTTAGAAACCTTAGGATGGACAAATTTATCAGGATCCTTGCCACTTAAGATTCCAAAGAGATGATCTTTTTCTTCTTCACTCAGTTTATAAGATCTCTTCTTTACCGGAAGGATAATGTCGGGAGCATTGTCTTTCTTAAAGATTGCGACTCCATCCGGAGAGAAATCTTGTTTTTTGTATCCGTAATCAGCAAGAAGCTTCACATCGTCATCACTCTTACCGAGTTTTCCAAGCGTATCGTTAATCTTCTGGACTTCACTTCTTGAGGTTCCCCCCCTGACAACGATTGAGTCTGCCTGAGCAGCTGTCGCTCTGGCGGCCACAGTCTTTCCTGCTGAGCTGATGAGTTGGGCACCTTCATCAGTGGCGCCAGCTCGCGAAGCAATCCGGGCGGCGGCTGCGCGCTTAACAATGAGAAGTCCTGGAACTGCATCAAGGGCCAGGAGCGCAGAATCCACTGCACACTGAACCTTACTCATCTGAGAAAGAGTTGTGTTAGCAAGAGAATGAGCAGAGCAAGAGTTAATGGCTTCGCCGGTAACATTCAAGGTGTCTTTGAAGCATGACTCCTGGACAGCACTGGCACTCATGGCCATCGCTCCCGCTGAAGCTGCTGCAATCAGGAAGGGTGAAGCAGATCCCAGAGTCATCACCGTCGCTCCGGCAAGAAGAACAAAACTTCCGATTCTGACGTTGCGAGGTCCTGTCTCAAAGCATGCATCGAATCTGCAGATAAGACTTTTTTCCTGCGGGTCAATGCGTTTAAGAAAGTCCCGGGCACCAGGGCCTTTATAAAGTTCGGTTTTATGCTCAAAACTGAGATTATACTCTCCGGTCTTAGAGTCCTGGATGGATGAGAAGCTTCTCTCGGCTTCTCTGTATTTCGGAGCGAGATTGGCCAAGGCCAGATCATAGGCCTGGGTAAACTCAGCCTTTGAAGGAGAGCTCCGCACCGTTTGTGCCATTTTCTTTCGGATCTCTTCTTGTCCTCCAAAAGGAATCTGTTCAAAAAGAGACTCGATAGCGTGATCAATGTCTTCAATGGTCTTTCTATTCTGACTTCCTGGAATCACACCCCGCTCGCTACTTTTCAGTTCGCCGATGGTGAGTGGTCTGGAGGAATAAACACTGAGCTTCTCCTCCTCCTGCCTTCTCTTATCCAGAAGAACTTCAATCAGGGGAGAAAGTGTTTGATAAATTTCCCAGGCCGCGTTTTTTAACGGCGCCCGGGCGTCGGACTCGAGCATGGATAGCTGACATTTTGTCGCGTGATGACTGCGGATTGCCATCTCCTGAAAGAAAACAGAATCGGCGTAACGATTCATAAGAAGGTAACCAATACTGCTTAGGCTCCCGCCGATGTCTGTACTTTCAGCACAGGAATCAAGCTCGGCCAGGGTTTCCCGGCTTATAGGCTGGCACCCTGCGGAATCGGCCATGGAGCACATGAAACTCTCTTTAGCCGATGGAGCATTTGGGTAAAAAGAATCATATTTCTTCTGGTCTTGGGCCAAGGCCATAGAAGAAAGAATGAGAGGCAGAAATAAAATGAGCAGTCTGAACATGGATCCCCCACTATCCTTTCGGATATTTACGGGAAAACTGAAAGGTTCAGGATTTGCCAAAGCGCTTTAGTCGGATGCTTCCCTTTCTCGCTCTATGAACCTTTAAAAATCAAGGACTTTCCAGTAAGCTAGGGCAATTAAAAAGGACGGTTATGGACTACGAATTCACTTCGATTGAAGCCAAATGGCAAAAGTACTGGGATGAGAACAATACCTTTAAAGCAGTTCTCGATAAAACAAAACCAAAATACTACGTCCTCGATATGTTCCCCTACCCTTCAGGATCAGGTCTTCACGTGGGTCACCCGGAGGGTTACACCGCCACGGATATCATGGCCCGCTACAAGCGCATGCAAGGCTTTAATGTTCTTCATCCGATGGGATGGGATTCCTTCGGTCTTCCGGCCGAGAACCACGCCATTAAGACCGGAACACATCCGGATGTAACAACACAGGAAAATATCAAAACCTTTAAGCGCCAGCTCAAAATGCTGGGCTTCTCCTATGACTGGGACCGGGAAGTAGCGACCTCCAATGTGGACTACTACAAGTGGACCCAGTGGATCTTCGTGCAACTCTTCAACAAGGGTCTCGCTTACGAATCTCATATGATGGTGAACTGGTGCCCGAATTTAAAAACCGTTCTCGCAAATGAAGAAGTCATCAACGGAAAGTCTGAAGTGGGTGGGCATCCTGTAATCCGAAAACCCATGAAGCAGTGGATGCTTAAGATCACTGAGTACGCCGAGCGCCTCTTGCAAGACCTCGATCTTCTCGACTGGCCTGAGTCAGTGAAAGAGATGCAGCGGGTATGGATCGGAAAGTCTGAAGGGGCCCTGATCGAATTCGACGTGACTAAAAAACATCCTGATCATTTTGAACTCACTGAACATAAGATCCAGGTCTTCACTTCCCGACCGGACACTCTCTTTGGCGCAACCTACATGGTGCTTGCTCCTGAGCATGACCTTGTGGACCTCATCACCACCCCCGAACAAAAAGATGAGATTAAAAAATACCGGGAAGCCGCTGCTTTGAAGTCTGATCTTGAACGAACAGAACTCAATAAAGATAAGAGCGGAGCATTCACGGGAGCCTACGCCGTGAATCCTGCCAGTGGAGAAAATATTCCGGTCTTTATCGCCGACTACGTCTTAAACACTTATGGAACTGGTGCCATCATGTCGGTGCCGGCCCACGATGAAAGAGACTGGGAGTTTGCAAAGAAATTTAATCTTCCTATTCGCGAAGTCGTTAAAGGTGGGAACATCGAAGAAGCGGCGTACACCGGAGACGGAGAGCATGTGAATTCCGATTTCCTCAATGGCTACACGAAAGAAGACGCCATTAAAGAGATGATCTCCTGGCTCGTGAAAAAAGATATCGGTCAAAAGAAGGTCAATTACAAACTCCGTGACTGGCTCTTCTCCCGCCAGCGCTATTGGGGAGAACCCTTCCCAATCCTTAAGTTTGAAGACGGGACTGTCCGCTGCCTTGATACCGATGAACTCCCAGTGGCACTGCCTGAAGTTGAAAAATACGAACCATCTGGGACCGGTGAGTCCCCGCTAGCAACCATTGATGAGTGGGTGAACATCACAGATCCAAAGACTGGTAAGAAGGCCCGGCGTGAAACAAACACCATGCCTCAATGGGCGGGCTCTTGCTGGTATTACCTGCGCTTCACGGATCCTAAGAATAAAGAGAAACCATGGGATTCAGAAATTGAGAATTACTGGATGCCGGTGGATCTCTATATCGGTGGAGCCGAACACGCTGTTCTTCACCTTCTCTACGCTCGCTTCTGGCACAAGGTCCTCTTCGATCTGGGTCTTGTTTCTACTAAGGAGCCTTTCCAGAAACTTGTGAACCAGGGAATGATCCTTGGTGAGGACGGAGAGAAGATGAGTAAGTCCCGGGGGAATGTGGTGAACCCGGATCACGTGGTAAAAGAAATGGGTGCGGACACTCTTCGCCTCTATGAAATGTTCATGGGCCCACTTGAAAAAACCAAACCCTGGTCGAGTGCTGGTACCAAGGGTGTGCATAACTTTTTAACAAGGGTTTCCCGCTTTTTCCTCAGTCAGGAAAACTTTTCTGACTCAGAGGATGAAACAAATAAAAAAGAGCTCCATAAGCTTATTAAGAAAGTCACTGAGGACATAGAAGGACTTCACTTTAATACGGCCATCTCGGCCATGATGATTTTTGTGAATCATGTCTACAAGACCGGCAAAGTGACTAAAGAGACTGCGGAAAAATTCGCCCTTGTTCTCTCTCCTTATGCTCCCCATTTAGCTGAAGAGATCTGGTCTTCCTTAGGAAATAAAAAGACTCTTGCCTATGAAAAATGGCCTGAGTTTGATCCAAAACTCATCGTCGAAGACACCATCACCATGGCCGTCCAGGTGAATGGAAAGACCCGGGGAACTTTCGAGGTCTCTAAAGACATCTCAAAAGAAGACTTCTTTGCGCTTGTGAAGGCCGATGAAAAGGTCGCAAAGTTTCTGGCGGGAACCATCGTCAAAGAAATTTTTGTCCCAGGTAAAATTTGTAATTTCGTGGTGAAAGAGTGAGAAGAATTCTTCTCACTCTCCTCATCTCTTTGCCTTCACTGTCGCTGGCCAATGGGCGGGATCTCGGTACTGAGAGCCTTTCGCGGGCGACCTGCGGCGCTTTGGCCACCGCTATGACCGAGCGGGTTTACAACACAAATAAAGCTGAAAAAAAAGAAGTCTACATCACGCCGGTTTTTAAAAAGGACGTGGATT
>CAZPFM010000113.1:0-7255 GCA_964585845.1 uncultured Bacteriovorax sp. | reverse complement strand
GGCCAGTCGCAGACCTTCGTCAGCGGTAGGAGATGCCAGGGCATTGAAGCCCGATTCACGGGCAAGATTAGTGAGGATTTTCGCAAAGCTCTCTTCGTCTTCAATGATGAGAATGGATCGGGAACCCTTCACCATGGTCTCCCGGTCATCTTTAAAGGAGAATTCGATGTCCTTAACCATTTCTTCTGGTTTTTTGGAGACCGTATCGGCGATCTCTACCCGTGGAGAACTCTCTTCAGTTAAGGTGAACTTCTCTGGGATATGAAGAGTAAAGGTGGAGCCTTCACCGTATTTACTTTGTAGAGAAATATGTCCATTAAGAATCTTCGCGAGCTCCCTTGAGATAGAGAGTCCTAGGCCCGTGCCGCCAAACTTACGGCTCGAAGTCCCGTCGGCCTGCTGGAAAGCCCCGAAGACCTTTTCTTGTTCCTCAGGCTTAATCCCGAGACCTGTGTCCTTAACCTGGAACTCAATATCGCTTCCATTTTTAATCAAGTTTAAAGTCACACTTCCTTTGGTCGTGAACTTTATGGCATTGGAGAGGAGGTTCTTAAGGATCTGCTCAAGGCGCTGCTTATCGGTGGTGATGATCTCCGGCACACCGGAGCCCACATTGACCATGAATTCAAGATTCTTCTGATTGGCCAGAGGATTAAAGACATTCTCCAGGGAGGACTTCACATCGGCGATGCGGACTGGCTCTGGTGTGATCTTCATCTTTCCGGCCTCGACCTTAGAGAGATCGAGAATATCATTGATGAGGTTTAATAGATCATTTCCGGACTGATAGATGACATTGGCGTATTCGACTTGTTCCTCGTTGAGGTTTCCGTCTTTATTTTCAGAAAGAAGTTTTGCGAGAATGAGGGAGCTGTTGAGGGGGGTTCTCAGTTCGTGGGACATGTTGGCCAGGAACTCGGACTTATACTGACTTGCTCTCTCGAGGTTTCGCTTATTATCCTCGAGATCTTTATTGGCGATGTTTAACAGGCTTGCCTGGTGCTCAAGAGACTGGGTTTGCTCTTCGAGCTGCTGGTTACTTTGCTCCAGCTCCACTTGTTGGTTTTCAAGTCGGGCCTGGCTCTCTTTTAAAACTCGGGATTGCTGTTCGAGCTCTTCGTTTGTTACCCGCAACTCTTCCTGCTGAGACTGAAGCTCTTCAGCTTGCTGCTGAGTCTTGGCAAGAAGACTTGCAAGATGCTCCTTATAATGAGCTGACTTTAAGGCAACACCCACTGGTTCAGCGATCATGGCCAGAAACTCAATATCCTGAGGACGGATTTCTTCCCGGAAGGCCAGCTCCAGGACACCGATGCTATCATCTTCAGCGAGAAGGGGGTGGATTACGATATGTTTGGGATTACTCTCACCCAGACTTGTTTTCACCTTGAGGTGAGTATCAGGAACATTGTGCAAGATTCTTGGCTCTCTTTCAAAGATGGCCTGTCCAATAAGCCCATCTCCGAAATCGATATTCTCTCTGCTCCCGGAGAAGCCTAGGCCGCCGATGAATTTCAGGTATCCTTCATCGAGCTTTCTTTTATAGATCGCTCCTACCTGGACTCCGGTGTAGTCCCTTAAGAAATCGAGAACGATTCTTCCAATCTCCTCAATTTTAAGTTCTCCTCTGATCATGCCGGCCAATTTATTCACACCGTCCCGAAGCCACTGGGCTTTTTTCTGCGTGAGCTTGGCGCCGATGATCTGCATGGCCAAAAGTCCGCAGATCCAGGCAGAGGTGCCGGCATAAACGCGATTTTTAACGGCAAGATCGTAGACCGCATCCGAGGAAGGGGAGTTTAAAAAACCGACATAGGAAAGGATACTTGTTAAGCCTGCAATCCAGAAGGGCGCCATCTTCCGGTCCTGGAAGATGGTGATAACGACAGGAAAAAAATAGAAGATATAGTCCGCAGAACCAACTGGTGTAAGATTATCGTACACGAAGATCATGAGTGAGAGAATCACACTTACTTGAAGAGACCAGTTTCGTTTTAAGACTTCAATCATCCTGTATTCCTTATGCGTTTTTATGGGCCTCTAAAATCATTGCCGAAAGGTCTCCCGGAGTGGAGTTCCGGAGTTTCTCCGCATCCACTCGGTCAGTGATGATTTCAGGGAGTTTTGGGCCAATCCTCTCAGAGAGGACAGGGTTCTTGTTGGCCTGGACTTCATCCACGCGGTCAATAGGAGTGAAGTGAGGCACAGTCTTTAAAATTTCGGGATGAGTCTCGATGAGTTTCAAGATCGATTTCACGATCTCGGAGAACTGATCGAGCTCTTTTTTAGAGTAGGTCTCTGTAGGCTCAAGCATGAGTCCGTACTGCTCCGGGAAGGCAACTGTCGGGGCGTGGAAACCAAAATCCAGGAAGAGTTTTCCGATGCGAGCGATGGCATTGGCCTTCGGAGTGCCAGCAGCTTCGATTTTCTTAAAAGTCTCCGGACTCAGGGTAAGGATAAATTCGTGCATCCGGGGTGAATCTTTGGCAGCAGCAGGAAGTGTCGGATACACCGAGGAGAGATCCTTATAGAGGTAGCGGGCCGAAAGAACGGCAACCTGGCTCATCTTCTGGACACCTTCTTTACCGAGGGCCTTAATATAAGCATAGGCCCTGATCTTATGAGCAAAGTTCCCGAAGTGCCGGTGAAAGGATCCCACTGATTTAGCAGGTCTCACGGTCTCGTACTGACCATCTTTTTCTACGACCTGAATGCCTGGCATGTAGTCGAGAAGTTTTGAAGACACGGCCACAATGGCATCACCCGGTCCACCACCTCCGTGAGGAATGGTCCAGGTCTTGTGAAGATTGTTGTGAACTGCATCCACCCCAAGCTTATTGAGATCAATAATCCCGGCGATGGCATTCATGTTGGCACCATCCATGTACACAAGCCCACCGGCCTCATGAACAAGACGGCTCATTTCTTTAAACTCAGATTCAAAGATCCCTGCGGTGTTGGGATTAGTGACCATGATCCCTGCTACCCGGTGACCATCATTTTTTAAGAACTCGCGGATCTGATCCAGGTTCATCTGACCATTAGAGAGGGCCTCGATGGTGTAAATCCCCATGGGTTTTCCATCGACAATCTTTGTCTCATAACCGGCCATAGTGGCCGAAGCGGGATTGGTTCCATGGGCCGAGCGAGGAATGAGGACGACATTTCTCTGATCCGCTTCCCCTCTGTCCCGGTGATAGGCCTGGAACATTTTAAGACCAACAAGTTCTCCCTGGGCGCCAGCGAGTGGCTGCGTGGTCACTCCAGGAAGACCGGTAATGGCCTTAAACATTTCCTGGATTTCATGAAGGATAAAGAGGCAACCCTGCACATCTTCAAGAGGTGCTTCAGGATGGGCATTGGTGAATCCTGGAAGAGATGCTGCATAGTCATTGATATAAGGATTGTATTTCATCGTGCAGGAGCCGAGGGGATAGATACCATCATCCGGAGAGAGGTTCTGTTTCCCGAGACGCTCATAGTAACTGATGATGTCTTTTGACTGAAGCTTTGGAATCCCCGCGGGCTCAGAGCGAAGGAGAACGGACTGAATCTTTGGTGCCGGAGTTGATGGCTTTGTTTTTTCAAACTGAGTCGCAAAGAAATCGGTGAGCTTTTTGAGATCATCCTCGGAATGAATGTCAGTAAAACTCATCAGAAGAAGATTTTCTCCGGAGATTTCAGTGAATCGTTTTGAGACGTCCACCCCAACCTGAATGCCAGCGGCAGAAGCCTTGCGGATGAACTCTTTGGTTGAAACAGGAAGCTTTAAAGTGAATTCATTAAAAAAGGCACTGGCGCGGAAGCGGAGTTCGACTCCTTCAAACTGTGAAAGGGATTCTGCGGCCTTGATAGCAAGTCTGTTAGAAATTTCATTGGTGGCGGCCATTCCTTCATCTCCACGGGCCAGAAGAGAGGCACCAGCTGCAGAGGCCACGAAGGATTGATTGGAACAAATATTTGAGGTCGCTTTCTCCCTTCGGATGTGCTGCTCCCGGGTTGAAAGGATGAGGGCCTTACACTCTCGACCTTTAAGATCCTGAGATTTTCCGATGTAGCGACCGGCAGTGGATCTGATAGAAATTTTATCCTGGTCATTGTAGCGGATTCCAAAGATCCCTAACCCAGGTCCTCCGAAGTTGGGACCAATGGCAAGGTGCTGACCCTCGGCCACAACCATATCAGCTCCCTGAGCTCGGGTTCCGAATTTAACAGGTGGCTTTAGTCCCGCAGGTCCCAGGAGCATAGGATCCACGACAGCGATGGATTTTACTTTCTGCGACGAACAAAGATCCGTGATCTCATCCACGCTCTCAATGTTTCCTAGGTTATTAACCTGGGGGAAGGCCACGGCCGCCACATGAGGAGTGGTGTTGAGGATTTTCTTTAGGGCTTCCACATCGAGCTTTCCAGTCTGAGGATTGACCGGAGCCTTGATGATCTTTAGACCTGTTTCTTTAGCATGGGTCTCGACGACTTCGATATCTCCCGGATAGAGAGTGCTGGCAATCACGACCGTAGTGGAATCCTTTACCAATCGAAGGGAGCAGTTGAAGGCTTCATACAGACAAGTGGAGCGATCATAGAGAGAGGCGTTGATGGCCTCAAATCCCGTGAGCTGAGAGAGAAGACTCTGATAGATCCAGAGTGTCTGCAGAGTTCCCTGAGAGCGCTCTGGCTGATAGGGAGTATAGGCAGTGGTGAGACCTCTGATTCCACAAATAGGACCGACCACATCTGTGACCTTGTACTGGGGAAGTCCGTCTCCTAAGAAGGAGAGTTTAATTTTATTTTTATCTGCCACTTCATTCACATGTCCAATAAGTTCTTCGTAGCTCATGTGCTTAGGAAGAGCGAGAGTGTGCATAAACACATCAGGCTGAATGTGAGAGTAGAGTTCACTCAGAGAGTTGAGACCTAAGGCCTTGAGCATGTCCTTGATGTCCTTTTCATCCGCGCCAATGTAAAAGGGCTTGAGCTCGCGCTTGAGGGTCTCCGGGTGATAGTTCAATGGAACATGAGAAGTCTTCATGAGGTTCGTTTCCTTGGAATGAGAATAAGGACAACCTATCTTAGGGCCAAGGTATTAATTTGTTAAGGAGAATGAGGGTCTGCGCAGCTTGTCAACACTTAGACACTTCGGTATGAATCTCCTATGCCCGTTACATTCCTTAAAGACTCAAAAACACTCACTGAATTCTCTCCGGAAGAGAGTGAACTCATTAAGAAACTTCAAAATTTTGAAACCGAGCTTATATTCGAATGGAAAGAGGGTCAGTACTGGCTTTGCTCTTCAGATCCTAAGGAAAATTCCATTGGTATTGGTGTCGATGAGACCCTGAATCGCCATGAGAAATTCTTTCAGAAGCATTCCCTTAAAGATGAGATCCTCGCCCGGGCGATTGGGATTAAGTCCGGGGCGCGACCTCATGTTTTGGACCTCACGGCCGGTCTTTTGGGAGACAGTCTTCTGTTTTTGGCCTTCGGTTGTCAGGTGAAGGCCATCGAACGAAATCCCATCGTCTCCTTTTTGATTCAGAGTGCGCTTAAAAATGCGCAGCATGAGAAGCTTTCCCGTTTTGAGTTTATCCCTTCCGATGCGGCCCATTATTTAGCCTCTTCTGAGGGGGAGGATGTGATTTTCTTTGACCCGATGTATGAAGACGCCAATCTTAAGTCCTCACCCAAAAAAGAGATGCGGATATTCCGAGAAGTGGTAGGCAAGGATACTGATGCAAAAACCATCTTCGAGCTCGCTGAAAAAAAAGCGCGAAGATTGGTAGTCAAAAGACCTCGCCTCTCTGCACCTCTTTCAGAGAAAGGAGCAGTGGAATTCAAAGGCAAGGCCACTCGTTATGATGTCTATTTCCCTTTTGGGTCTAATCCCTTAAAGTAAGAACTCATTTTGAGGAGATCCTGATGTCTAAAAAGTATGATGTTTATGCCATCGGTAATGCACTGGTGGACCTGGAGTATGAAGTCAAAGACGAGTTCTTCACTCGTAACGGAATCGATAAGGGTCTTATGACCCTCGTGGATGAAGAGAGGCAGAATGAGCTTCTAGCTTCCATTGAATCTAAACCTAAAAAACAGCAGTGCGGAGGCTCGGCCGCCAATACGATCATCGCCACAGCTCAGTTCGGCGCCAAAGGATTTTATTCCTGTAAGGTCGCGGCCGATGAGATGGGGGATTTCTACACCATGGATCTTAAAGACAATGGAGTGGACTGCAATCTTGAGTTCCAGGAAAGAGTTGAGGGGACTACGGGCAAGTGTCTCGTGCTCATCACGCCGGATGCAGAAAGAAGCATGAACACTTTTCTCGGGATCACGAGCACTCTCTCGAAAACAGAAGTCGACGAAGCCTCCATTAAAAACTCCAAGTACCTCTACATTGAGGGATACCTTGTGGCCTCTCCCACTGGTAAAGAAGCTGCCGTTCACGCCCGTGAGATCGCGGAGAAAAATGGCGTAAAAACCGCCCTCACTTTTTCTGATGTGAATATGGTGAAGTTTTTTAAAGATGGCTTGAAGGAAATGATCGGAGAAAAACTTGATCTTCTTTTTTGTAACGAATCCGAAGCTCTCGCTTTCACTGAAGCCCAGGATGTGAAGTCTGCCCGGGAAGAACTTAAAAAAATTGCCAAAAACTTTGTCATCACCCTCGGGGAAAACGGGGCGATGATCTGGGATGGCACCACTTTCATCGACATTGAGCCCTATAAGGTTCAGGCCATCGATTCCAATGGAGCGGGGGATATGTATGCGGGGGCTTTCCTCTATGCCATTACCCACGGTCACACTCTGGCCAGCGCCGGAAAGCTTGCGAGCATGGCCTCGAGCCGTGTGGTGTCTCAGTTTGGGCCACGTTTAAAGTGGCATGAAGCCCAGGAAATTAAAAATCAAGTCTTCGGAGCAAAGGATTAGTCATGAGCCAGTACCTTCTCATCAATAAAGTCTTCTCTGAAAAGCCAGTCGATCAGGTGATCATTATTCGCGGATGGATTAAGTCCCTTCGTCAGAGTAAGAAATTCTCTTTCATGGTCATTAATGACGGGACCACGCAGAAAGATCTCCAGGTGATTGTGGATGCCACACTCTCTGACTATGAGACCATTTCAAAGTTGGGTCTGGGCTCATCCGTTGAAATCGAAGGTCTCCTTGTAGCAAGTCAAGGAAAGCAGCCGGTGGAAATGCAGGCCAAGCGCGTGCACGTTTACTGTGCTAACGGTGAAGATTACCCACTTCAGAAAAA
>CAZPFM010000112.1:0-7277 GCA_964585845.1 uncultured Bacteriovorax sp. | reverse complement strand
TCCCCGTCAGATAAGCGTTTTACAGGACGAATCGAATACAATCCTCTGAGCCTGCATGGCGATTATGGGCGCTTTGACTTCATCCCATTTTCTTTCCACCTTGAGTATTACTACATCTCTCTCGGAGGAGGGGTGAATTACACTTCTTTTGAAGATGAGAAAACCAATGATGCGGGAATTGTGGAAAAGGAAACCAAGACCTATTCCGATTCCTACGCCACTTTGAGGCTCATCTCCCCAAGGCTTGGACCTTTTAAATTCTTTGCCTCAGCGACGGTGGGGAAGAGTAATCAGTCTGTTAAAAAGTACGAAGAACTTGAGGCCAAGGAAGTTAATAAAAGATACCACGGTACCGGCGGGGGAATGCGCATCTATCTTAATCCGAAGTGGTCTTTGCAGGCAGAGTATTTCAAGGTCGCAACAGAATACAAGGAACTGGGACTCAAAAAGAGCGAAGCGCGAGTTCTCATGGGAGCATCTTATGAATTCTAAATCAAGTAAGGAAGCAAGGCTTGAGGAAATGCACTTTCCCAGACTATGGAGAAGGGAGATATCTGAGGAGTCCGTTTTCGCTCTCATCTCTTATCACATGCCTCTTCGTCCCGTTCTGATTAAGCTCATGCAGAAATTCATTGATGAAGAAAAAAAGAATGAGCTTCTTTTATCTCTTCATTTTCAAGGACGGACCCGGGGAGTCTTTCCTGGGTATTATTCAGATAAAGAAAAAACTCTTCTTCTTATGAATCAATTCTTAGATGAGAGGAAGAAGTGGGAAGGTCCCCTTCGATGGATAAGCAATCTCGATGAAAGAAGAGAGCATCCCTTTGTGCATCTCATTCTCGGGGTTGCACTCCTGGATCAATACCTTCTGCGGCTTCATCAGGAGATTTGGCTCAAGGAGGGACTAAAGCATTTAAAGATCGCTTTGGATTACATGGAGCGGGATGAATCGAGAAAAGCAATCAAGGCACTTTTATCTTTTGGGTATTATATGAAAGAAGAATATGAAGCCTCTGCCCAGTTTCTCGGGACAGAGGCCTTGAAGAAGGCTGCTTAAGCGGCCTGTTGTTTTTTTCTATCGAGATAGGCGTTGATCACATCCCAAGAGTTATTAACTTGCTTGATTCTAACTTCCGCTTCTTTTTTCTCCGCTGGAGTGGCTCCACGAAGCTCATGGGAGTCAGGATGGTATTTGCGACAGAGCTCAAAGTATTTTTTCTTAAGCTTTGCCGGTTCATCTGAAGGAGAGCATCCAAAGAAGGCGAAGGCCTCAAGAACCTGAGTATCAAAGGATTCTTGTTTTGCCTTTTCTTCCTGGTGGTAGTAGCCAGAATAGGTTTGGAAGAGATTCTGGAGTTCTTCCGCGGAAAAGACATTCATCATGAAGCTAATGTCTTCGATGATCTTTTTCTCGCTAGGACTAAGTGAGCCGTCCACATAGGCAAGGGCGATGAGTCCTTTGATAAAGGACTGCTTAAATTCCGAATCATGAGCGTTTAAAAAGCTAAAGACCTTAACTTTCTCTTTGTAATTGGCTTCATCTTTTCCTTTTCGAAAGGAATCCCGGAGTTTACGCCTCACGCCTTCGTCATCGAGCCCCTCTAGATAGATGGACATGATCTCTACAGAGCACTCGATTTCTTCTTCTGTCACCCGGCCATCACTTTTTGCGAGATGCCCCATGATTTCGAAAATGATCTCAACGGAGACAAGAAAAATATGAGGCGTGTTAGGAATAATAGAAGAAGAGTGTTTGAAGAAGTCTGGTTTAAAATCCAGGACAAACTCATGCATGTTCGAGCAGCGCCAGCTTGTACGGTATTCAGCGACGTTTACGATATCAAAGCAATCAGGGCATTTCACATCATAGGTCTGCTTGGATCCTGCGCCCCGGATGAAAACCCAGTTGGCTTTCTTTTTTCCCGAGTGATCTTTTTCTGGATTAGAGAAATTCTTGAGGATCTGATTAAGATCAAATTGCATTTTAGGAGGCTCTTCAGAAGACCCCTGGGCACCTTTTGTATAATGCTCTTTTAAACTCTTATCCACTTTAGGCCAGAGAATGGCCGCAATGATTCCCAGAGCAGTAGTGCAGAGAACGAAGATCCCGAAAGGGGGAAAGATGATCATTAGTGCGATAAAACCGATGCCACCCCAGAAGTCGTCATTTTTCTTGGACATGTATTCTCCTTAATCAGTTGGAGTCCTATCGGAATATGCATGGCTTGAACTTGACTAAATTTTCTTTGGAATAAAACGCTCAAGTATCGAGGTTAAACTGCCGAAAAATCACCGATATGACCCTCTCTCATCCGAAGACCTTCCAAGGCTTGTATGGCTCTTATGAACTTGTAGAAGTTCTGAAGTCTGGTCGTATGGCGACGATCTGGAAGGGAAGGAATTCTCAAAATCAGGCCCTGGTGGCGATAAAGCTTTATCATCCGGTTAAATGGGAGAGTTCTGAGCGATTAGAAAAGAAGCTCTGCCGGGAAGGTCTTGCGACAAAGGTTCTTGAGCACCCATCAATCTGCAAAGTCCTAGATTTCTTCCACACGCCTGACGGACACAATGGTCTTGTGATGGAGTATCTCGACGGCATGGATCTCTCAGAATTTATCGGCCACCGTGGGCACAGACCTTTTTGCGTGAAAGGGGCCATCAGGATCATCCGAGAAGTGGCCCGGGCCTTGGATTACGCCCACCATCTGGGGGATCATAATCCGGGGCTCGCGGCCCGAAACTACCGAAAAGTTCTTCACCAGGACATAAAGCCCGCCAACATTTTTATCACGCAAGATAATGAGATTAAACTCATCGATTTTGGCGTCTCCCGAGTTGAATCAGAAGAAAAAGAGATTCAGCACATGGGATACGGCTTCACCCGAACCTACACTGCCCCTGATCTCTGGGATGAGAATGAAGAATTCCTCGGGGATAAATATTCTGAAAACCACGATATCTATTCTTTAGGGCTTGTTTTCTATGAGCTCATCACAGGCCAAGAGGCATTTAAGTCCATTCCTCAGGCCCGAAAAGGAAAGATCAAGGCGCTCTCAGCTTCCGGAGAGTTTCCGCCGGAGTTTCAGGCCTTCTTTGAGAAGTGGACCCACGTGGAGCCGGAGAAGAGATTTCAGTCCATCAGTGAACTAGATTCAGAACTCGAGCGGATGGGGGAGATTTTTAAAGAGGACGCAGATATCAGTATCTCTCAGGAATTAGAGATCTTTCGACAGAGACCTTTCCAGACGATCAAAAGTACTCTGATGGAGACCATGCGTTCCACGGCAACGGAGAAGGGGTCAGCGCCAGAACAAAATGAATTCATGGATCTCTTGCTAAGGGTACATTTGCAATCAAGCATGGGATCAGGAAATGAAAATCCCAGTCTTCTCCAGGACATTGTGAAACTTGGTGAGAAATATGGGGTTTCAGTGAGACCTTCCGGGAAGCTCGATGATTTTACCTTAAAGTCAGTCTACGACATCTTTAAGTCCATTTATCCTGCGGGATCCAATATCGACTGGAGCGAGTTTAAAGAAATCATCACTCACCGGGAGCGCTTCCTTGAAGTGACTCAGAATCTTCTCTCCAAAAAAGAGCGCTACGCTTTTTATCATAAGGCCCTTGCTGAGCTTCAGGGCCAGGATACTGATCCGAGTGAACTCTCATCCACTCTCTTTGATTTTCGAAGCCATCTAGATTTAGACCCTTTTCAATGTGACCGTTTAAGGGAAGGGGAGAAGCTCACCCTGGCCCTCTCTGGTGTGGCCTTGATGAAAACTCTCAAAAAGGGATACTCCGCTTCAGAGATCCACAAGTACTTACAGTCTAATTTTACTTTTCCGACCACAAAGACAAGCCAGCTTATTAAGTCGCTTCAGTCGTATAAACCTTCAAAGCTTCTGGTTTCTAGTCCTGAGGTGGAGCCGGTCGTGAAGCACGCCATCTACGCTCTTTTAGGAAAACTTGCCGGAGCAGATAATGATATCAGTGTGGCAGAAAGGGCGATTCTTGAGAGGGTCAAGATATCCCTCGGGGATAAGAATCTATCTTTCGGAGAGTTTAAAGGGAAAAGCATCCCCGAGATCATCACTTCTGTTCCGGAAGGCAAGCGGGCCTTTGTGATCTCCCGGGTTCTCTTTCTGGTTTTAAGTAAGCTGCGGCTCACGGAGACTGAAAAATCAGTTTTCTGGGTCATCTCTGAGCAGATTAAAAAGACTAAAAGCTTTGAGAAAATCACAGAGTCTCAGCTCATCTTCCTTCTGGAATCTCTGATGGTGAATGCCCCACGTCTTGGGAGCCACTCCCTGGTCTTAAAAGAGATAAAGAGCTGGTTAAGGGTGAGCTATGAGACGGCCTCAGAGTCGTCTGCGAAGTTTAATCTTCTTCGCCAGCTCTTTGAGGAGTCTCAGCTTCCCACAAAGCAGTTAGCGGATGTGACTGAATGTCTCTACGGGAAAAAGCGCCAGCACAATCCTGGTGTCCCGATGCTCTTTCTTGCTGAATACTATCTCTATCTTCATCTCAAGGTCTGCCATAAGAATCCAGAGTACGAGACTCTTGCGTCGAATATGATGAGTTCATTTAAGCATCCGGAGAGTTTCGATCAGCATCAGTTTGCCTATGATCTTCTCAAGCATTACCTGAAATATCATGTGGAGGATGGTTTCTTTTCATCTCATCTTGATTTACATGAAAGCTCTGAACGAGAGATCAGGCGAATCCTGGCCGATTTAAAGATCCACGCTGAGGTTCTCCAGGACGCTATCCGAAAGATAAAGCTTCATTACAACGTGACCATTAGACTGGGTGCCATTCGAAAAAGTATCGCAGCATGAGGAAATATGGGGATTAAAGATAAAAAACAGCAAATGATTAAGGAAATTCTTGAAAGGGCAGGGGCCTTGGATAGTGCTGCCATCAAGGAGCGGGTCTGTGCCCGGCTAGGCATCGATGTGGAGTCATATCCCAAGCCCTCATACCTTCGCCACCTGAAAGAACTGGTCGATGATAACGAAATCATTTTGGATTCGAGTTCCGGAAAAAATATCTATTCTCTGGGTTACGATGGATCAAATGTCATTGGTCATAAATACCTTGAGCAGCTGGGAGGGCGGATTCATGTGCCTCAGATCGTGAACACCGCAGGGGTCAAGATCGTCCACGGGATCCGGGAGTTTGATAATCAGGATGAAGTCTTTATCGTCTGCGATATTAAAGATAATTTTTTTACCATTAGTGTTCATCGGGATGCCTTTCCCTTTCATGTTCATCTCTCGAGGATCCAGGAGGAAAAGGATAAGGTGGAAAAG
The DNA here is from genome assembly GCA_964585845.1 of uncultured Bacteriovorax sp. GTDB lineage: Bacteria > Bdellovibrionota > Bacteriovoracia > Bacteriovoracales > Bacteriovoracaceae > Peredibacter. The sequence continues at coordinate 1,965 of CAZPFM010000112.1, read as the reverse complement.
ATCACCTCCCTCCATGGAAAACGAACCATTGTCTTAGAAACCCCTATTCCGCGAGTCTCGGGCTATAACGGAGAGGAAAGAAGTGGACATCTCATTCTGACTTTTCTCAGTACAGGGGGAGTAGAGGTGAGAGACCTTAACTCCAGTAACGGAACCATTCTTCAGGCCATCGATTCATCTATGACAGAGAGTATCTTGAGCCAGGCCGCCATCTTAAGCAAAGCCACTATTCAGACCAGTTGGATGAACAAGTCTGAGACTAAGGAGAGAGAATGGGTGAAGCTAGCTCCCAATGATCCCAAAGTCTTCTCTCTGCCTGTGGCCCTTTCCTGTTCTAATGATATGCGACTCATCCTTTTTGGCTAAGCCACTAGTTCCATCTCTTCCTGGGTGTAGTCAGTTTTAAAGTAAGCCGTGAGAAGGGTCGTGTTCTCTGTATCCACTACCACATGAAAATTATCCAGGACGTAGTGAATGGCACCCTTGGCTTTCATGATTTTACCTTTAGAAAGACAAGCCTTAATAAGATGAGGAGTGAATTTTCTCTCCGATAGGCGCAATTCAAAGTGCTGAGACCAGAGCTTTTCGGATTCTGCTTTCTTCTTTCTTTTCATTCCACTCTTAGACTTTCTGTTCTTCTTTCTGAGTACTGATTTAAATTCAAGAATGTTGTCCATGATCTTCTCCATTTTGTTTGAGGGCCTGAAAGAAGTATCAGGGCGGAAGGTCTCAAATCCTGAGACCCACTGAACTGGCTTTAAGTCTTTAAAATCGCAAAGAGAGAAAAGGCGAAATTATGATTGAGATGTTAAATTACCAAGAGGTCTCAACCGATGAGATATCCCAATGAGGTGATGGATGCTCTGGTGGTCTGTTTTACTTATCATACCTATCTATTTCTTTGCCCGCGCCTGGCACTGCCGCAGGCTCGCGCAGGAGATCATTCGGGATTATGAAGTCAGGATGAAGATGCATCATCCGGAGTATAGAGTGAATCCGGAGAGTCATTCGAACCGATCTGAACTTTGGGTGGATGGGCTGGAGAATATAGGTACAGTCTGCCTAAATTTTATCTTCCTCGATCAAGCAAAATCCTTTCTCTCTTCCACTTCGCAATGGGACGCCTCTGGTTCAGTCCAGGAGGACATTGTCTTCCAGGCTCTTTCCAGGAGATACTCAGAATTAAATCCTCAAGAAATTATTGCAAAATTCAATCATCATCTTATTCACAATGAAACTCTCTTAAAAGGTGATGTTGGTGAAGAGATTGGTGCCAGACTTAGAGAAAGTGAAGGAATGGTGGTTGAGTTTCCTACGACCCTAGATGGGAGTTGGAAGTCAAATCAGGAGGGACACGATTATGTGGCCCAGGATGGAGATCTCTTCATCAAAGAAAATCCCAAGGTTGGATATGAAGGGAATTTTTCCAAGATTAAAGAGCAGGCAGAGCAAAATCCTGATGTCCGGTATCTCGTTGGTAGTGAACACGCCAAGAGTGTGGAAAGTGCAGGTTTGGATAATATCACCGTCCAGCCAGAACTTTCTGAAGCGAATGTCGAAAATGTGATTAATGGTTTTGCTACTAAAATCGGAGAAGTCAATTCTGATACTCTCACAGAACTAGATCTTTTCGACTGGCCCCTTTTTACTATCGCTGCCATCGGAGCAAACCAGTATCGCCTCATGCAATCCGGTGATATTAATGTGGGTGAAGCCACCCTGAATACTGCAGCAAAAGCTGGAGTGAAGTTCGGGACCGCCAGTGGAGCTGGATTAGCCGGGCAAGCCCTAGGGCTTATGGTTGGTGGGCCTGTAGGAGCCATTATTGGTGGGGCACTTTGCGGGATGGCTGGATCCGCATTTGGAACAGGACTTTACACGGCGTGGAAGTCTTCGGAGGTCGTAAAAATCTATCTTCAACAAAATCGTCTTCTCCAAGACATATGCACGACAACAGTGGAAGAC
>CAZPFM010000111.1:0-7298 GCA_964585845.1 uncultured Bacteriovorax sp. | reverse complement strand
GATAATGCTTCCCGGTTTGCTCATTCCGAAGTGTCAGTCTCTCTCGAACAGAATAGTAAGGGGATTTATGTACGGGTAAGCGATGATGGGCCGGGCATCTCAGAAGAAGCGATCGCTTCTTTTGGAAAGCGCCGTCAGCGTCGCCAGGTTAAAGAAAGAGATGCGGATAATTTCTCCCTGGGACTTGGGTCTGTCATCATGAAAACGATTGCAGAAGTTCATGACGGAGTCGTGAGTATTTGTAATGCAAATCAGGACACGGATCTTCGGGGTGCCTGCCTTTCAGTTCACTTTAAGCCTCGCTAGAAAAATTTTCCTCATCCTCCTTCCACATTCTTTCAAGATTCCTTTGTTAACTTATCTCCAAGGCAAGCTAAGAGGAGGAAGTTATGAAAGAGAATCTCTCTGAATCATTCGAAATCGAACTCGGTCAACTCTTTGATCTTCGAAGAGAAAAAATCCGCAGAGACGAGCGTCGCGAGGAGGAACTCCGGGGCGCAAAAAAAGAAATCCAATTACTTTTAAAGATGTTCTCCGAAGATATCCCTACAGTTTCTGTCCCCCTCGGGTCTGACACCTACCTCGAATGGGATGCCCGGATTAAGCGCTTGCTTTATCACCACAACGGGGTCTCCCGGTTTGTGGAGAGTGTCCAGGACGGAACTCTCATTGAAATCCGGAAGCACCTTTTGTGTCTTGTGAAGTCGGCCAAAAAACACTATCTCGATCAATAAACTCCCCGGGAACAGGATGAACCCGGGTCTGCCAGGAAGGTAAAACATGAAAAAGAATCTATTTTCACTCGTACTTCTCCTCTTTATCTTCGCCTGTGAAAAGCCAGGCGAGTCGGCTTCGGGCGACGACCCGGAGGGGGGGAGTACTTCCCTTAGCTCGCATCCGGGAACCGAGTCTCCTGCGCCCTCGAGCGATGACAGTGAGGCGCCTGCGACGTCTACCGGAAGTGGTGATAGTACTGGCACAGGCTCCTCACTCCCGGCTCTCGCAATGAGTTTCGGGACGAATGTGACTCTTTATGATTTCACTCAGTCCCAGACAGATAAGTACAATGAAGCGGTGGCTATTGTGAAAAAGGTTGTGGGAACTGATGAGTTCAGAGACCGGATTTTGAATCATACCTACAATGGTATCAAGCAATTTGTGGATAACAGAGGACTTACGAATGCTCAAATCTATCAGTCTATCCTTGATGCTGCTGAGAAGTTAACGCCGGCGAAGAATAACATCATGGATGTAGGGGTGAAGCTCTACTATGAGGCCAATAATGTTGTGGGCTGGACTTCCACCAGTATCACCTACATCAATGTGAACACAAAGTACTTTGACTCCTATACCACTGCTTCAGTGGCCGGGAATCTCTTCCATGAATGGCTTCATAAACTGGGCTATGGGCACGATGCTTCGGCCACGGCTTCCAGGCCCTATTCAGTCCCATATGCGGTTGGGTACATGATCAGTAATCTAGGTAGAAACTTTATTTAATGCGGGAGATTCTTATGAAAAATATTATCTTACTCTTAGTTTTCTTTTGGGCCTTTAATGCACTTTCCAGTATCGAGTATGATCCAAAGTTTGATTATCAGGTCACGCAAGCGGAGGTGGATTCCAACCGTGCCTGCTTCCGGGAGCTCGAAACCCTCGGTTGTGGAGATCCGGCCGATGGTGCTAAACACTTCCGGGAATGTGTCCGGGATGTCCGGGACACTTTAACTGAAAATTGTCAAAAACTTGTCTCAAAGCTCTATAAGCGCTGAGCTTTATTTTGCAGAGAAGAATACTCAGAAGCCAGGAGTTTTTCCTCAGGAGGGAGATGAGATGAGCGTCCTTCCTGAGGAAAGGCCGGCGTAGAGATTGCAGAAAGACCCCTGACAAAGGAGTCGAGAATGCAAGTCCCTATAAGTGATATGCTCAAGAGTATTCCCGGTGCCGTTGGGATCCGCCTCGAAGAAGAACTTCCCTACAATGTGGTGGAAACTATCCGCAGTATCGAAATCAGAAACTATCCACCCTTCACCCTGGCACGGGTCACCGTTTCTGGAGAGTATGAGTCCTCCATGGAAGAGGGCTTTAGAACTTTGGCCAATTTTATTTTCGGAAAAAATGCTGAGGATAAAAAAGCCTCTATGACGATTCCGGTCTTCATGGATAAAGAGATGGAGGGATGGACCATGTCTTTTTACCTCCCGGAAGAGGTGAGTCAACTCACTCCCCTTGATCCCAATATCAAAATAGAACGAATGCCTGCCAAGACTGTTGCAGTCTACCGTTATAGCGGAAACCCAGATCTGGAAAAGATGCTGGATGCTAAGGTCAGCTTGCTTCAGGGACTGGAAAACACAAAATATGAAACCACTTCCAGTGTTTGGTGGGCGCAATACGATCAACCTACTTCCTTACCATTCACGAAGAGAAACGAAGCCCTCGTGAAGGTAAGTCCTAAGTAATTGGAGGTGTACAATGGCCACAAATCACGGACCACAGATTAAAGATGATAAGCAGTATGAATCTCTAAGAGATCAGGGGATGAGTAAGGAAAAGGCCGCAAGAATTGCCAATTCTCCGAAGCACTCTACTGGTAAAAAAGGGGGAAAAGCCTCCTCTTATGAAGATTGGACCAAGGATGAACTCATGGATAAGGCCCGGGAGATAGGACTTGAAGGTCGATCCGGCTTGAACAAAGATGAACTCATCCGCAAGCTGAGACACCACTAAGAGATGTTTTTTAGTAGCTGGCAGGGGATGTCCCACATTGTGATTGTGGGCGTCCTCGGATATATCGCTCTTGTTTTGCTCCTTCGAATCTCGGGTAACAGAACCCTTTCGAAGATGAATAGCTTTGACCTCATTATCACCATCACCTTCGGTTCGACTTTTGCTACGGCCATGCTTAACAAGAAGACCACTCTTATTGATGCAGTGACGGCTTTTGCTCTTTTGATTTTTCTTCAGTTCTTAGTCACATTTATTAGTGTTCGTTCGGACTTTTTCGAACGGATTGTGAAATCTCATTCGATTGTCCTCTTTAAGAAAGGAGAGTTTCTTCGGGAAGAGATGAAAAAGGCACGAGTGACAGAAGAGGAGATTAAGTCCGGGATTCGGCAGGAAGGAATCGCTGAGATATCTCAGGTAGAAGAAGTCATTCTTGAAGAGAATGGAAAAATCTCAGTCACAAAAAAACCGACCTAGGGAATGGCTTGCTCCACGCAGATAACGGAGAACTCTTTTTTGCACCCTGATAGGGATGTCTTCTTTAAGAGGTCTGCGTTCACGGCCGAGGCATCTCCCACAAAACCAGTTTCTAACACATTGGTGAGGCCGGCACAGCTTTCAAAATTATAATAGGGTCGTGTCCAGTAATCGGAAAAGCCTGTCCAAAGTAAGACAGATGAAGAACTGAGAGGATTTTTCAGTGGAAACTGGAGGAGGGCAGACTCATTTGTTTTACCGACGATGGTCCTGCCATCTGGAAGTCGATACTCAGTTTCTGGACTAAAGACCCAGTCGAGGTTTTCGGCCAAGCCGCCCTTTAAGCAGTCAGCACTCTGGCAGGCCCTTCTCTTGTCCGTCGTGACCATCGCTTTATAAGTTCCGGATAATCCAAGTGCCGTGGCGTCACTCTGACAAAGACCATCAACCTGAGCGAGATCCTTTCCTAGTGAGCCGTTCATCTTTGAAAGAGAAGAGAAAATTTTTAGATAGGTTTCCTGAACTTCAGGCTCCGTCGTTCCAGGCAATTGATCGATCACATACGATGGGGATTTACTTCCTGCCTTACCGCAAGCCTGAAAAAGAACGAGAGAAAGAATGAAAAATAACTGAGGCATAATTTATCCTAGGGTGAGCAGAGCAAATAAGCTACCGAGTAAAGAAGTCAGGATAATATTTACTGGATAGACTGATTCTTGGATTGCTAAGCTTCAGTATGCGGTTTTATCTTCTCTTCCTCCTATGTACTTTGAATCTCTACGCTCAAGATGGCTTTCTGCCTGAGAACAGCCTCTCTTTCCCGGTGGGATTAAACGCTCAGGGGATTTCGGCCAGGGATTTTCAGGAAGCCCAGGATGAACTCGCCCGCATCTGGGTCCCTCGGGCCCGTGCCCAGGGAGGAAATCTGCGTTTTGTGAGCTCCTGGGAGAGCAGCACGGTAAACGCTTATGCTCAAAGATTTGGTCACGAAGATGAGTGGGGGGAAGAGCTTCCTCCCTTTGATGACTGGAGAGTTGTATTCTTGGGGGGAATGGCCCGGCACCCGGAAATCACCCGGGATGGTTTTTCTCTCATTGTCTGCCACGAACTCGGGCATCACTTTGGAGGCTTTCCCCGCTTATCCGGCGAGACGGCCTGGGCAAGTATCGAAGGTCAAGCCGATTACTTTGCCACGTCCAAATGCCTGCGGGAGCTTTGGGTTGATGAAGACAATCAAAAGCTTCAGTCAAAAGAGATTCCCGAAACTCTCAGACAATCTTGCCTCGTTCAGTGGAAATCGGAGAAAGAGTATTTCCTTTGTCTTCGGGTAGGTCTTGCGGGACTTTCAGTAGGAAGGCTATTTGCGGATATTGCTCCTTTTACTAAACCACCAAAATTTGAAACACCGGACCCGAAGGTTGTGGGGAGAACAATGAACACTCACCCCAAGGCCCAGTGCCGACTCGATACCTACCTGCAAGGTGCTCTTTGCGAAATTCTTCACGACTCACCATTTGGGGATGATGAATACACGGGGGCATGTCATAAGCGGAATGGTCAGACGTTGGGAATCAGACCAGCGTGTTGGTTCAAGGCGTCTTTCTAAATCCCTGGTCTCTTGGGATATTCGACCCATCGGAGGCCATCATGACAAAGAAGATTTTTTTTCTACCAGCATTTTTACTTCTCTCTTTTTCTGCCTACTCAGAGACAAACAAAGGGGGACTTTTTATAGAGCCCATGTTGACCTATGAAAGAGGGGAGGGAGAGGTGAAGTTTCCGGCCCCGTTCGGAAAAGCTGAAACTGAATCGAGTGGTGTGGGGGTAGGAGCAAGGCTTGGGTTCCATATTATGGAGTCTCTTTTCCTGGGTGCCGATGGCCGCTATTCCATAATCAATTTTGAGGATGATGAAGTTAAGAGTGATACGGATGCAAAGGGGTGGAATGTTGCTCCAGTCATTGGAATCCAAATGCCGACGACACTGGGTATCCGGCTTTGGGGGTCTTATATCCTCGCAGGAGAACTGGACCCGGACAAAGATAAAAATGTGGACCTCCGATTCTCAGAGGCCCGCGGGTATCGAGTCGGTGGAGGTATAAAGCTAGCGGCCGTGAGTCTGAATCTTGAATACGAAAATCTGGTCTATGATAAAACAAATGTGGACGAGGTTGGTTCTTTTACTCCAGGTTATAGCAGTGATGACCTTGAACTGGATAACTCAAGCTGGATACTGAGCGTGAGTTTTCCCTTTTCACTTTAAGAAATCTTAGCAAAAGATTTTCTTCAAAGCTTTAAGAAGCTTTTCAACTTCTGTACTGGCCAGGGAGTAGTAGGAAAAGTTTTTTTCCCGTCGGGATTCTAACAGACCTTCCGCCTGCATTCTCTTGAGGAACTGCGAGGTCTGGCTCTGGGAGAGTCCCACGGCTTCCTGAATTTCACCGACTTGTTTTTCGCCCTCACTTAAGAAACAAAGAATGAGAAGTCTTTGAGGGTGAGAGAAGTGTTTAAGAAGTGCTGCTACTTCAACGCAGCGGTCCTGCATTTGTGTCATGTCCATTATGAGTCTCCCAGCGCTTTAATGACGACACTTCCTATGGCGTAGACCGTCACGAGAGTGAACACCAATTTGCGCAGAAAAAGAATTCTATGTTTTGAGATCTTTTTAAGAAGAATTTTTAGTCCCAGAAAACTGGCACCACTGCCAAGAAGCATAAGAGCGATGTCCTGAAGTTCTATAAGGCTTGAGATCGATTCAAATTGAATGATAAAGGAGCCAAGAGAAATAAAAAGGATGCTCGCAAGACTCGTCGGGAGAGCGTCGTCATAAGTCTTTCCGAAAACTTTCATGAGAAGAGGAATGAGGAGAACTCCGCCGCCAAGACCCGTAAAGGTGGTGACTGCACCAAGAAAGAGACCTGTGATGATAAGAGAGAGAAGACTCTCGGAACCCTTTGAAGCACCATTTTCCTTTTTCTGCCAAACGCTCCAAAGACTGTAGACTGCAATAAGAAAAAGAAGCCCTGCTACCACGACATCAGGCAAGAGATCTTTCCAGCCGGAAGCAAAGAAGCTTGCCGCCACACCGAAGAAGGAGAAACTGAGAACGATCTTTTTATCGATCTGAGTGAAGCCCTGAATCAGATTAACACCAGTTCCTAAGATTACGGCGAGGAGCGATAGAACAGTGGCCTCTTTCAGGGAGGTATTCAAAAGACTTAAGAATAGAGGAATTGAGATAAGAGCTCCACCTGCACCGGTTAGCCCCATGACGATCCCGACGATGAATCCTATAAAGATGAAGGTCATTCAATCCCCATTGACAAAATTACAGAATTACAATATTATGATTTTGTAATTTTGTCAAAGGACTTTTTTATGACAGCGATTCTAGGTGGTCTCATTATCGGGTTCTCGGTCAGTCTTATGTTGCTTTACAACGGAAAGATTACCGGGGTCTCAGGCTTTTTAGGTGGCCTTTTGAAAAAAGAAACGATGAGAGATCCGGTTCGGATTTTTTTCATCCTGGGCCTTTTCTCTGGTGGACTTGCTTTGAGATTTTTTTACAGCGAGGCATTTCTTCTTCCAAATGAGGAAGCCCCGATTGATTATGTTATCGCGGGCCTCTTAGTGGGATTCGGTACTCGGCTGGGGAATGGTTGCACCTCAGGCCATGGAGTCTGCGGTATTTCACGTCTCTCCAGAAGATCCATTGTCTCAACTCTCACTTTTATTGCTTTCGGTGTTCTCTCTTATTTTCTGTATAAAACTTTTCGGGGTGGTCTATGAAAGGAGTAGTCGCATTTCTTGTGGGTCTCACCTTTGCCCTGGGTCTGGGAATAAGTGGCATGACCAGGCCGGATATTGTGCAGGGATTTCTGGATGTCTTCGGTTCCTGGGATCCTCGGCTCTTGGGGGTCATGGCAGGGGCCATCGGGCTTCACCTCATTACTTATAGACTCATCACGAAAAGACCTTCACCTATCTATGACTCTGTCTTTCATCTTCCCTCAAAAGAGTTCCTGGATAAGAAGCTCATCTTGGGGGCCGTCGTCTTCGGATTAGGTTGGGGTTGGGCCGGTATCTGCCCAGGCC
>CAZPFM010000110.1:0-7304 GCA_964585845.1 uncultured Bacteriovorax sp. | reverse complement strand
GGCCACACTTAACTATCAGTCTTCGAATCCCAGAAAATTTATCACTGAAGAAGTGAAGGCTCCCTTATACCCGATGGATGAGATCTACGGAATTATCCCCAAGGATACTCGAAAGCCCTTTGATGTAAGAGAGATTATCGCGCGTCTTGTGGATGGATCTGAGTTTCAGGAATTTAAAGAGCGCTATGGTGCAACCCTTGTTTGTGGCTTTGCCAAGATTCATGGCTACCAGGTGGGTATCGTCGCTAACAATGGAATTCTTTTCTCTGAGTCCTCCATGAAAGGGGCCCATTTCGTTGAACTCTGCGGACAGAGAAAAATCCCTCTTCTTTTCCTTCAGAACATCACAGGCTTCATGGTGGGCAAACAGTATGAGAACGAAGGAATCGCTAAGCACGGAGCAAAGTTTGTGACGGCCGTCTCGACGGTGAAGGTTCCAAAGCTCACGGTGATCATCGGGGGCTCATTTGGTGCCGGAAACTACGGAATGTGTGGACGAGCGTTTGCTCCACGGTTTCTTTTCATGTGGCCTAACTTCCGCATCTCCGTCATGGGTGGCGAGCAAGCGGCCAATGTTCTAGCGACAGTGAAACAGGATGGTCTTAAGGCCAGTGGTAAAAAGCAGATGTCTGAGGAGGAGCTTTCTAAATTTAAGCAGCCGATCCTGGATAAATATGAAAATGAAGGATCTCCCTATTATTCGTCGGCCAGACTCTGGGACGACGGGGTCATCGATCCGGCCCAGACCCGGGATATCCTGGGGCTTTGCCTGAGTGTCACTCACAACGAAGAATTCCCAGACCCGCGCTGGGGTGTCTTTAGGATGTAATGATGAAATTTCTTGAAACAAAAAATACGGATGGAGTTTTTGAAGTCTGGCTTAATCGGCCTGAGCTTCATAACGCTTTCAACGCTGAACTCATCGAAGAGATGATCGAAACGTTTTCCCAATTGCCTCATGATTCACGCCTTGTGATTCTCTCAGGACGAGGAAGCTCTTTTTGTGCCGGGGCCGATCTCAACTGGATGAAGGCCATGAAGGATTACTCCCAGGAAGAAAACTTCCAGGACTCCAAGCGCCTCGCAAAAATGTTTCAGGTCATTAATGATTGCCCGGTCCCGGTCATCGGCAGAATCAATGGTCATGCCCTGGGTGGCGGAGTGGGGCTTGTGAGTGTTTGTGACTATGCCCTTGTCTCAACCAAAGCTCTTTTAGGTTTTACGGAAGTTCGTCTGGGTCTTATCCCCGCTGTCATCTCACCTTATTGCATTTCTAAAATCGGCGAGAGCCATGCCCGCGCCTGGATGCTCTCGGGAGAGCGCTTCGGAGCGGAGATGGCCCTGAAGATGGGGCTTGTCCATGAAGTCGTCGAAATAGAAAAAATAGATGAAAGAATCGAAGAGTTAAAAAAATCATTTTTAGCGGCTGGCCCTGAGGCCGCGCGTTTTGCGAAGAAACTTGTGACAGGAGTCCTGAAGAATCTCAAAGACTCAGAGGATTTTACCTGCAAGATGATCGCCGAGCGAAGAGTCAGTTCCGAAGGTCAGGAAGGCATGAAGGCCCTTCTGACAAAAACAAAAGCACCCTGGGTGAAGTCATGAAGATAAAAAAAATTCTTATCGCTAACCGCGGAGAGATCGCTCTCCGTGTCCTGAAAACGGCCCGGGAGATGGGGATTCAGGTTGTGACCATGTACGCTGAGGATGATAAGGATCTCCCTCACGCTTTAGAAGCTGACGAGAGTTATTCTCTGGGCTCAGGAGCTCTTAAGGAAACATACCTCAATAAAGAAAAGATCATCTCGATTGCTAAAGAGGCGAAGGCGGATGCCATTCACCCCGGGTACGGATTTCTCTCAGAGAACGCGGAATTTGCGGACCTTGTTGAAAAAAATAAACTCATCTTCATTGGTCCAACTTCTGAGTCCATCATCCTCATGGGGGATAAGATTGGCTCTAAGAGAGCTTTGGAAAAGATGAATATCCCGATGATCCCGGGGTACCACGGAGAGGATCAGAGCATCGAGAATCTGGCTAAAGAGGCCAAAAAGATCGGCTTTCCTGTTCTCATCAAGGCTTCGGCCGGTGGGGGTGGAAAGGGGATGCGGATCGTTCATCAAGAGAGCGAACTCATTGAGGCCCTGGAGGGTGCAAAATCCGAGGCCCTGAAGGCTTTTTCCAATGATAAGGTCCTTATTGAAAAATACATCATCAATCCCCGGCACATTGAAGTCCAGCTCATGTCTGACACTCATGGGAATCATCTTCACTTTTTTGAACGGGAATGCTCGATCCAACGGCGCTATCAGAAAATTGTTGAGGAAACTCCGGCCCCTAATCTTACCCAGGAACTTCGGCTTAAAATCTGTGAAACTGCCACTCGTATTTCTTCGGGGATCAATTACCGGGGAGCGGGGACAGTGGAATTCATCCTCTCTCCTGACGGGAGCTTTTACTTTCTTGAAATGAATACCCGGCTTCAGGTGGAGCACCCCGTGACGGAGATGGTGACAGACTCTGACTTGGTAAGATACCAGATTGAAGTCGCTCAGGGAGATAAGATTGATCTTAAGCAATCAGATATCAAGCAGCGAGGTCATTCCATCGAATGCCGTATTTATGCGGAAGACCCTGATCAGAACTTCATGCCGTCTATCGGAACCCTCACGGCGATCGGAAATCCGACTCTCAGAGACACACGTCTTGATTGCGGTTTTAAGGAAGGAAACGCCGTGGGCGTGAATTATGACCCGATGTTGGCAAAATTCATTGTCTGGGGACAAGACCGGAAGACGGCCATTGAAAAGTCTCTTATCGGTCTGGATGAGGTTCCTTTTCTTGGAGTAAAGACCAACCGGGATTATCTTAAAAGAATTTTGGGGCATAAGGATTTCATCGAAGGGAAAACCCACACTCACTTTATTCCGGATCACGGAAAAGACTTGGAGAAAAAAGAGCTGACTCCGAAAGAGAAGGCCCGGGCTTTGGCGGCGTTTATTCTCGGAGAACAGAAAACCATTCGCAAGACCAGCACTTCGGCCAGATACAATCCTTGGCACGAACTCACAGGTTTTAGGAATTAATGATGAAAAAGTATTTATTAGATGGAGAGGAAATCTCTCTTGAAGAATTTAGTCACAAAGATAGAAAGCTTTCTTTTAAAATTGAAGGACAGAGCTTTGTATGTGAAGTCATCGATCGCCTCGGAGCAAGACTTGTTCTCCAGGATCAAGAAAGATTTCACGCCTTCACAGGTGTGAAGAATCCTGAAGGAGAAGCGATGGTGCTCTCTGGCGGAACTGAAGCCATCGTTTCTGAAGTGATGGGGCGCTCTCGCAAAAAGGCCAAGGCCCAGGGATCTCTGAGTTCTCCTATGCCTGGGAAGATCTTTAAGGTCATTAAAGAAGAAGGGGCTGAAGTCAAAGAGGGTGAGACTATCCTCATTCTTGAAGCCATGAAAATGGAGCACTAGATTCGTTCTGATAAAGATGGAAAGGTTAAAAAGATTTTCTTTAAACCAGGAGAACTGGTCCAGGGTGGAGTGACCCTGGCCGAGGTGGAATAATGAGTTCAGAAGTAAAAATCGTCGAGGTCGGTCCCCGAGACGGACTTCAGAATGAAAAAGAGATCATCTCAACCGAAGATAAGTTTCAGCTCATTTCTCTTTTAGCGGAGACTGGGCTTCAGACCATCGAGGTCACAAGTTTTGTGAAGCCTCCGGCGATTCCTCAAATGGGGGATGCTGATGAACTTTTTAGAACTGTTCTGAAGAATTTCCCTAACTCTAAAATTCATTTTCCCTGCCTTGTTCCTAATATGTACGGCTTTGAGAAGGCCCGGGCCGCAGGTGTAAAAGAGATCGCTCTTTTTTCTGCGACCTCGGATTCATTTACCAAGAAAAACATTAATGCCACTGTGGATGAGAGTTTTGAGCGGATGAAGGAAGTCTCCGAAGCTGCCCGAAAAGAGGGAATCAGAATGCGGGGATACATCTCTACCGCCTTTGGCTGCCCTTATGAGGGGGAGATGGACGTCAAAAAACTTATCTCAGTGGGAAAGCGCTTCTTTGATCTTGGGGTCTATGAGATTTCCATCGGGGATACCATCGGAGTGGCAAGACCCTCTCAGGTCCGAGAATTTCTCACGGAACTTAAATCCGAATTTCCTATAGAAAAGATGGCCATGCATTTCCATGATACCCGGGGGATGGCCCTCACCAATACACTTGAGTCCCTCAATAAGGGAATCAGGATCTTCGATTCTTCGGCCGGAGGTCTGGGTGGATGTCCTTATGCCAAGGGGGCGACGGGAAATGTGGCCACTGAGGATATCTGGTATCTTCTGGAATCCGAGGGCATGAAGACTGGGATTGACCTACCTAAGCTCGCTAAGGCTTCGGAGTTCATCTTAAATAAGATTGGTCGAAAGACTGAGTCTAAGTTTCTCAGGGCCTATCTCAGTACAGGAAAACTATGAAGGATCTCATCGTTGAAAAAAAAGATCATATCCTCTGGGTCACTCTCAACCGACCTGAGGCCAGTAACGCTTATTCTTCCGAGATGGTCTCATCCCTGGTCGAAACTCTAAGAAGTGCTGATCAGGACACGAGTGTGCGGGTCATCGTCCTCACAGGTGCAGGAAAGAACTTCTGCGCCGGTGGAGATGTGAAAGCGATGAAAAATAAAACAGGAATGTTTGCGGGGGAATCGAATGAGCTCCGTGAGGCCTATCAGAATGGCATTCAACAAATTCCTCTTACCATTCACTCATTAAAGACTCCCATTATCGCCATGGTGAACGGGGCAGCGGTGGGGGCGGGATGTGATCTTGCGGCCATGTGTGATCTTCGGATTGCTTCTGAGTCGGCAAGCTTTGCTGAAACGTTTGCAAAAGTTGGTCTGGTTCCAGGTGACGGAGGAGCTTTTTTTCTCACTCGTCTTGTTGGCTTCGGCAAAGCTTCGGAAATGTTTCTCACCTGCAAAACTTATTCTGCAAAAGAATCAAAGGAAATGGCTTTAGTGAACGAAGTGGTCCTACCTGAAAATCTAAGAACACGTGTGGAAGAAATCGCTCTCTCTATGAGTGAACTTCCTCCCATTGCTTTGCAAATGACGAAGAAATCCCTTGAGCATGCCTACGGAAATGACCTTCGCTCTCACCTTGAACTTGTAAGTTCGTATCAAGGAATCACTCAGCGATCATCGGACCACTTCAAAGCGATTGATGGTTTGATCGAAAAGAAAAAACAAATCTTCGATCATCGTTAAAATTAATTTTGACAAGTTAAGCGGTGGCCTTGAGAATTGAAATATATGAACAGTATTTCAATTTTATTTTTTGCCGGATTGGTTTCAAGTTGCGCCACCATTCACTTCCGATCCGAGAATACTGTTCCTGTCTCATTCTCTGGAAACCCTGAACACAGAAAAGAAGTGACCATAACCGGTCAGAGAAATTTCTACTTCTGGGGAATCAACCCTGAGCACGAAACCGTCTACATCGATGAGGAAGTTCGCAAGGCGGGCTACGATGGTCTCTCTAAAGCGATCATTTACGAGCATAAAAACGTCGAGCAGAATCTCATCTCTTTTCTGACCCTCGGAATCTTTCTTCCGAAAGGGTTCACCATCACCGGATACACTTCAGGGAATATGCTCCCAGAGGAAGATTCCGGATCTACAAATCAATAATTAAAATTCAGATGACCGTCAGGAAGAGGTCTTCCAAGGATGGATAAATTTAGGCCAGGGATGGCCTATTTTTTTTTCTGAAAAGTCCGGGCGCGGATATTCCAGACTGGTTTTGTGACAAGAGAGAACCACAGAAAGAATCCGCCAAAGCAGGACATGAAAGTGATCATCATTGAGTCGATGGAAAAAAGATTATTCACTACCGCAAAGGAAGTGAACATGAGGAAGGCGAGACCTCCGAAACAAGCGGTCATGATACTCACAAGCTTCATGGTGATGGGTTCATGCTTCTCAGGGCGAAGAAACGAGAATGGCCACCAGATAAAATCTTTATCTGAGAGCCAATTATGAAAATGCACGAGGGCCATGAGTGGATTCATTTGAGAGTCTCCATGAGGTTTCCGAAGAAACTCTTTTTGAAATCTTTAACTTCTTCTTCGGACATATCCCCAAAGTTTGTGCGGTCAACTTCTTTAAAGCAATGAGGTACTTCGATCATGAAGCGAGACTGATGCCGGGGAATCATCTTTCCGTAAATCTTTCTTTCTTTAGCATATGACATCACCAGGCGTTTTCGGGCCCGGGTGACTCCCACATAACAGAGGCGTCGCTCTTCATTGATGTCCGAGTTATCAACGATGGTCTTCTTATGGGGAAGAAGTTCTTCCTCCATGCCCACTAAGAAAACATTATCAAACTCAAGACCCTTGGAGGCATGAAGGGTCATAAGGGTGACTTCGTTCTTTTTAAAACCATCGCCCGGTGCCTGGGTGTCCTGGTTATCGGCGAGAAGAAGTCGCTCCACGAAGTTCTTTAATGTGGCATCCTCACCGTAGCGGTCCTGGAAACGATCAGCGGTCATGAGGAAGTTTTTCACATCTTCTTTTTTGCGGGCCGCGAGCTTTGCCTGATCATAGCTTTTTTCAATGAAGTCGTAGTAGTTAAGCTCTTCAATCATCTGGGTGATGGCAGGAAGGATAGACTGCTTGTTGAAAAATTCCCGGAACTTTTTGATAAGTCCCATGAACTGCTGAATCCCTTCGTGTTCGGTGTCATCTTCGAGGACTTGATAGAGGTGACGCTTTTGCTCTTCGGCCTTATCAAGATTCTTTCTCAGAGTCACAGAACCAATACCCCTATTAGGGACATTGAGAATTCGCCGGAGAGCGAGCTCATCCCGAGGGTTCTGAATGAGGGTGAGATAAGCGATAAGATCCTTAATCTCTTTTTTCTCGTAGAATTTCTGCCCACCAATAATCCCATAAGGAACTTGAGAAATACGCAGTTGATCTTCAAAGGGGGGCACTTGGGTATTCGAACGATAGAGGATGGCAATCTCTGAGAGTTGAACAGAATTGGACTGGAGCTTGATGATCTCTTCCACCACAATCGCCGCTTCGTGATCAGAGTCCCCGGACGCCCAGAGAAGAGGGATGTCACCTTCCTGTTGATTGGTCCTCATGGTCTTTTCCTTCCGGCCCGCAGAGGTTTTGATGACCTCGTTAGCAAGATTCAGGATGGGAAAGGTTGAGCGGTAATTCATCTCAAGCTTAATGACCTTAGTGTTATTGTACTGCTTTTCGAAGTTAAGGATGTTCGAGATGTCTGCACCCC
>CAZPFM010000109.1:0-7320 GCA_964585845.1 uncultured Bacteriovorax sp. | reverse complement strand
CAGAACTTAAAATTGAGCATATGAGACCAAATCTAAGTCAGGCGCCGGGGCTCTTCAAGAAAAGAGATTAAAAATCGTAGCGGTGAGTGCTGTCGATAGTAGATCCAGGAGCTATGTACTCAATTTCCTTAAGGCGGCCATTGTTTAAGTCATAGACCCAGCCGAGGATATGAGGGAGCTTATTCTTCTTCCAGGCGTTCTGGATGATAGAGGTAAACGAGAGCCTTCTTGTCTGGGCCAGGACGTTAAGTTCCACTAAGCGGTTCACGCGGTCAGCTTCGCTTGTGATCTTGTCGATCTCCACCTGATTTTCAAAGTAAGTATCCTTGATGTTTCGGACCCAGTTATCGATGAGACCCAGGGACTGATTCCCGAGAGCGGCCTTCACACCACCGCAGTTGTAGTGACCGCAGATGATGATGTGGGGAACGTTAAGGTAATTAATGGCGTATTCAATCACCGAGAGAAGGTTAATGTCCGTGTGAACAACGAGGTTAGCGATGTTTCTGTGAACGAAAATATCACCTGGGTCGGTGTTTGTGATTTCAGATTCCGGAACCCGGGAGTCCGAGCAGCCGATCCAGAGAAAGGTCGGGGCCTGGGAGCCCGCCATATTTTCAAAGTACCCAGGGTCAGTGTCTGTCTTTGAAGTTGACCAAGCCTTGTTTTCTAAGAGCATTCTTTTTACGCGATCCATATTGTTAGTCCTTTAAATTGTCTGATGTTTAAATAGTGGTGAAAGAGCCGAGGCAGAACGTTTAAGTTCCACGGTGATGTTTTTACCGGGGGCCTGCTTGGTGAAGTCTTCAATGAGCTCTGCGATGTCATGATCCACCCACACCGAGTGCGAGCCATCGATCACAAGCTTCGCTCCTTCGGGGATGTTTTCAAGAATCCCTTTGAGCTCAGGCTTATTCATAAAGGAGACATCCTTATAGAAGCGGATCAGGTAGTCATTTCCTTCATGAACAAGAGTCATGGACTTATGAAGGTTGGAGCGGATGATGAAGGCAAAGCCCACGATCATACCAAAACCAATTCCAATCAGAAGATCCGTGAAGAGGATCGCCACGATGGTTGCCACAAAAGGAATGAACTGAGAGATCCCATGCTTAAAGCTCGACTTATAAAGGGAAGGCTTGTTGAGCTTGTATCCAACCAGAAGAAGGATTGCTGCCAGTGAGGCAAGCGGGATGAGGTTAAGGATATTTGCGATAAAGACCACGCAAACAAAAAGCCAGATCCCGTGGAGGAAAGCTGCAAGGTTCGTTCTTCCGCCGGCGGCGTGGTTGGCAGAAGTCCGCACGATCACCGCTGTGAGAGGAAGACCGCCGAGAAGACCAGAGATGGCATTCCCTGTTCCCTGAGCGAGAAGTTCACGGTTTTTGTTAGTGATCACCCCACTCTCATCGAGTCTGTCAGCAGCGTCTACTGAGAGAAGCGATTCCAGGGATCCCACGATGGCAATGGTGAGGGCCGTGACATAGACCTTAGGGTTAGTCAGGAATGAGAAATCAGGAGTTTTAATTCCTCCAAAGAAATCCTGCAGACCATTGAAAGGCAATTGCACCAGGTGAGACGGTTCAATCACAAGCCCAGGGGCCGAAGCCTTAAAGAGTTCATTGAGAATAACTGATCCCACCACAGCAAGAAGTGCTCCCGGAATAAGTTTCATGACTTTTGATTTCATGGCCCCTTTTTCCCAGAGGATCATAAGACCCAGAGAGAAAAGAGAGATGATGATCGCTCCCTTATGAAAGCGGGAAAGGGACATCATAATGTCTGAAAAGGTGTTATGCCCTTCGAGGGTTCCGAAGCTATCATCCCCCATGTAGTCCTCATCATAACCGACAGCGTGAGGAAGCTGTTTTAAAATCAGGATAATCCCGATCGCAGCGAGCATCCCCTTGATGACGGCCGATGGGAAGTAATCCCCGAATCGACCCGCCTTCACAAGACCAAAGGCAATCTGCATGAGACCGGAGAAGAAAACGGCCAGGGTAAAAGCTTCAAAGGAGCCGAGTCCTTCAATGGAATTTACCACGATCACTGTGAGTCCAGCGGCCGGACCTGAAACAGAGATGGATGAATTAGTAAAAGCTCCTACAACGAGTCCGCCGATGATCCCGGCGATAAGACCGGAAACCAGTGGAGCGTTGGAAGCAAGAGCAATCCCAAGGCAAAGCGGGAGAGCAACGAGAAAAACAACAAGCGAGGATTGTAAATCCTGACGCCAGTACTTGAATGTAAACATGACCTAATCCTTTAAAAAAGAAAGCTTCTTAAATTCGGAAAGATTAGGAAAGGCGCGGCGGCTTTAAAGAAGGTGCCAGATACGTCTGGGGGGTAAGTTCAGAAGGAGCGGGAAAGGAGAGAAGTCTCTGAAAAGAAAAGGTTGCGAAAACCACCTTATGCTCGGTAATGGATTTTTCTTTCACTTCTTCTTCGACGATTTCCACCGGGGCCTGGCCCACGTTTTTAATGTTGCGTGGAGCCACTTGGGCTACGAAGAGCAGCATAACCAGGGTGGCGATGAATACAGGGAACTTAAAGCTCTGCATGTAGATAATATGAAGGAAGTCTCTCTTCCCTTCAAGTCAATAATTCAATATTATCCAGCCCATGGATAAAATAATCTGTCTTGGAAAAAATTACCCTGATCATATTCAGGAGATGAATGAATCTGCACCGGAAAGGCCCGTTTTATTCCTGAAACCACCGAGTGTCTTACACGAGATTACAAAAAACGACCGCATTGATCTGCCATGGGAGCGAGGGAGCATTCATCACGAATGCGAGATCGTTTTTAAGTTGTATAAGAAAAATATCATTGGCCTTTCCATCGGACTCGACCTGACTTTGCGGGATCTCCAAAAGGAACTCAAGGCCAAGGGACATCCCTGGGAGATCTCCAAATCTTTTAAAAATTCAGCGATCGTGGCCCCCTTTAAAGGGGTGAAGGATTTTGACAGAAACTGGGAAGAAACTCCTTTCAGTCTTAGGGTCAATGGAGAGCTTCGGCAGGAATCAACGCTCACGAAGGCCATTCTCTCTGCCAATGAGATCATCCACCACGTAGATAAGTACTTTCCCATCCTGGATGGAGACATTATTTTCTCAGGAACTCCTGCCGGAGTGGGTCCACTCACACCAGGAGATCGCATTGAGCTCTCCTTTGGTCCCATTAAGTCAAGCTTTGAGGTGATCCAGCATGAGCGATTCTAGGCAGATCTCCCACGACATCATGAATGCTCTTGAGCGTCTGCGGATCATGCATGACCTTATCAAGGGTAAAAAATTTGAAACGATCTCAAAGGAAGAAATTACGGGGGATTTAAAAGAGACTCTCGAGAAACTTAAAAAGGATTTTGATTCGCTTCTTCAGTAGACGTCGATGAATTCTGCTGGAACCTGAAACTTAAACTTCGGGGTATCTACCAGAAACTCTCCCTCACTGCCCTTCATCACAAAATGTCCCCACATCTCCCCGGTCAGAGTTGGAAGAGGGCAGAAACTTGAGTAAGAGAAACTATCACCAGGTTTAAACCGTGGAGTATTCCCCACCACTCCCGGTCCTTCTACCACCCGGACTTCTCCCCGGGCATCTTTAATAAACCATTTGCGGGATAGAAGCTGAGCCTCTTTTTCTCCCTCATTCGTGATCCGGATGTCGTAGCGAAAAAAATAATGAAACTGCAAGGGGTTTGACTGGTTAAAGTCAAAGGCCGTGTTCACTTCGATAAGAAAATCCTGATTGTGGGAGATGAAGGGGTAATCCATTTCCAAAGTATAGTGGATTCAATATGATTTCACCATGAGTTCCCTCGAAGTCTATTTATACGCTGTTGGCTCAAACCTCACTTTCTCCACCGCGGGACTCATCTTTTCGTTTTACGCCCGTAAGTTCTCACCCACCTGGGTGGGACAAGTCAAAGTGACCGTGGCAAGCATCGCCTTTGTCATCGCTTTTCTCCTGGCAGAAGAATTCATTCCTTTAAGCCCCACCGCCCTCATTCTTCTTTTTCTCTCAGGTTTAGGGGGGCTCTGTGTGGGAGACATTCTCCTTTTTAAGGCCTTTGCCACCCTGGGGGCCGCCCGCTCCTTAGTGCTTTTTAGTTTTCAGCCTCTTCTCCTGGGGGTCTATGGTTTTGTATTCCTCGGTCAGACCTTTACCCTGACTCAGACCATTTCCGTTTTGTGCATGATTGTCTGCGTTTATGTTTTTATGATGGAGCGAAAGGGTCTCACGGGAAGCTGGGATCTTAAGTCATTTCTTTGGGCCTTCGGTGCCATCTGTCTGGATGCCTTCGGAGTTATGCTCTCCCGTACCGCTTATGAAATGCCCCCGGGGCTTGAGACCTATGAGACCAATGTCGTTCGCTGCTTTGGGGCCCTCTGCGGATTCTTTCTGATTAAGCCTTCTAGCTACCAGAAAATTTATCAGGACTTGAGAAAGCTCAATGTGAAAGAGAACACCATGATCATTGGAGCAGGCCTTGGCGGATGCTTCATCGCTCTTGCCCTGTATCTCGCGGCCCTAAAGCACGCTCATGTGGGGACTCTCACCGCCATCTCCATCACTGGCCCGGTCTGGGTTTCGCTCTTAGAATGCCTCTATCACCGAAGGCTTCCGAACCGATTCCTCTCTATTGCCTTTATCTTCTTTCTTGCGGGCTTCTACCTCATGGTGAAGGCCTGAAAAAATTACAGACCCTGAAGCGAAACTTAAGAGTCATGGTATGAAGTCCCTCCAAGAAGGAGTTCTCTATGAAATACCTCTTACTTCTCTCTCTCACTCTTCTCATCAGTTGCGGAAAAGATAATAAGTCCGGAGATACCGCTCTTCCTCCGATGCTCAATCCTATTACAGCACCTCAGAATGAATTTCTCGTAGGCCACTGGGCCCATCTCGAAGGCTGCGTGGACAGTAAGGAGCGTGGGAGACATACGGCCCTTAAAGAGCGCTTCGAGCTTCACTTTTATCCCACTAATAAATCGATGGAAGGAAGACCTTCTGGGGAGTTCTTCTACGGAGATGTTCAGTACTTTGGTCACTGTGACAGAAGACCACGGGATAAGGATTTGAGTCTTAAAAGCTATATCGTGGTGGATGACGGGATCGCGATTCCTATCCGATCCAGAAACAGGGCCTACCGGAAAATCGAAATCCAGATTATCGATTCCAATCGGATTGAATTCAGGGGCATGACCCTGACCCGCTTAAGTCATAACCCCGGCTTCTAAACAATTTTTAACTGATTAAAATTACTAGACTTTTTCAGACCCTTCTGGCTAAATAAATAATACTCTAATTATTGGTCAGAAGGATAAAGTCAGTGAAGATTCAAGATCTCCTCCAAAAGAGGATTCTCATACTTGATGGTGCGATGGGCACCATGATCCAAAAATACAAACTCGAAGAGAATGATTACCGGGGCGAAAGGTTTAAAGATTATCCCTCACCTTTGAAGGGAAACAACGATCTCTTGAATCTCTCGAACCCGAAGATCATCGAAGAGATTCATCGAAAGTACTTAGAGAGTGGTGCTGACATCATCGAGACCAATACCTTCTCCTGCACCCGGGTCTCCATGGCCGACTACAAGATGGAAGAGCTTGTGCCGGAACTCAATCTAGAGGCCGCTAAGATCGCCCGCCGATGCGCCGATGATTTCACGAGGAAGAATCCCGACAGACCCCGCTTTGTGGCGGGCTCCATCGGTCCCACCAATAAAACCGCTTCTCTTTCTCCCGATGTGAATAATCCTGGATTCAGGGCCATTGATTTTGATGAACTTGTTCGGGATTACCGGGAGCAAGTTCACTATCTCGTCGAGGGTGGCGTTGATATCCTTTTGGTGGAAACTGTCTTTGATACTCTTAATTGTAAGGCCGCTCTCTTTGCCATCGCTGATTACTTTGAGAAAGAAAAAAAAGAAGCTCTTCCAGTCATGGTCTCCGGAACAATCACCGATGCCTCCGGAAGAACCCTCTCGGGTCAGACCATCGAAGCCTTTCTTTATTCCATCTCCCACTATCCTCTTCTTTCAGTTGGTATTAACTGCGCCCTGGGTGCTGAACTCATGCGGCCCTATATAGAAACTCTCTCAAAAGAAGCGCCCTTTTATATTTCGGTTTACCCGAACGCCGGTCTTCCAAATGAGTTTGGCCAGTACGATGAAACGCCTAATCAGATGGCGGGAACCCTGGATCAGTTTTTAAAAAATAAATGGATCAACATTATTGGCGGCTGCTGTGGAACAACTAATGAGCACATCGGCGCTATTGCGATGATGGCAGAAGCTCACGAGCCCCGCAGACTACCGGATCTCCCGAAGCTTCCCCGCTGGTCGGGTCTAGAGCCCCTGAAGATCTTTGAAGGATCAAACTTCATCAATATCGGTGAGCGAACTAACCTCACAGGATCCATTGCTTTTAAAAAACTCATCGTGGAAAAAAACTACGAAGAGGCGCTGCGGGTTGCAAGAGAACAGGTAGAAAACGGGGCCCAGATCATTGACATCAATATGGATGAAGCGATGATCGACTCTGAAGCGGCGATGGTTCACTTCTTAAACCTCATAGCTTCTGAACCTGATATCTCAAAAGTTCCCCTGATGATCGACTCTTCCAAGTGGACAGTGATCGAAGCTGGTTTAAAACGCATCCAGGGTAAGGCCATTGTGAATTCTCTCTCACTTAAAGAAGGAGAGGATAAATTTATCGAGCAGGCCCGGCTGGTTCAAAAATATGGAGCCGCCGTGGTGATCATGGCCTTTGATGAAAAGGGCCAGGCGGATAATTTCGAAAGACGAGTGGAGATCTGCTCCCGGGCCTATAAGATTCTCACTGAGAAAGTGAAGTTTAATCCGGAAGACATCATTTTTGATCCTAATATCCTCACCATCGCCACCGGCATGGAAGAGCATAATAATTACGCTATTGATTTCTTGAAGGCGACAAAGTGGATTAAAGAGAATCTTCCTTACGCAAAAGTCAGTGGCGGAGTCTCTAACCTCTCCTTTTCCTTCCGGGGCAATAACATTGTCCGCGAAGCCATGCATTCGGCTTTTCTTTATCACGCCATTAAAGAGGGTCTTGATATGGGGATCGTCAACGCCGGAGCTCTTCCGGTGTACACGGATATCCCGAAGGATCTCCTGGAGCACGTGGAGGATGTGATCTTTAACAAAAGACCTGACGCCACGGAGCGGATGATCGATTTTGCTTCTCAGGTGAAGGGCAAAGGGAAGCAGGAGAAAAAAGACGAAGAGTGGCGCTCGCTTCCTGTAGAAAAACGTCTTGAGCACGCTCTTATTA
>CAZPFM010000108.1:0-7363 GCA_964585845.1 uncultured Bacteriovorax sp. | reverse complement strand
GCTGATGAATAAGATGGAGATCCCGGTTGATCAGTTTGAGAATAAGTACGATGCCTTGAAAGATGCAGACGGACTTCTTGTGATGACTGAGTGGAAGCAATACCGCGCTCCGGACTTTGATGAGATGAAGACACGCATGAAGACACCTGTGATCTTCGATGGTCGGAATCTTTATAATACGAAGAAAGTTCTCGAGCAGGGCTTTCAGTATTATGCGATTGGGAAAGCGATCAACTAAGTCATGCCATACTTTCTCTCTCCCCTCATAAAACAAGGCTCTCAGGGCATGTGGGGAGAGGGGAGTGGATATGAGAAGAAGAACATCTATTCTATCGAGGAGGGCAAGCTCCCTCCGGTTCATTACGACGAACATATCTTTCGGCCACATAGCCTCACTCACATGGAAACATCAGCGCATGTGAATGAAGGTGGGCATACCATTGATTACTATTACCAAAACCATTCCGACTTCTTTTACGGTGACGCTCTGGTGGTGAAACTAAAAGGCAATCGTTATCCCCTCTGGGAAATCACCAAAGAAGAACTCCAAGCCGCCCTAGGAGCAGCGGATATTCCGAAAAAGATTTTGATCACGTCTGAGAACTATCCGGTGAACGAAGACGGCTTTCATGATCCCGAGCAGGTGATGATCCTCTCAGAGGGCGCTGCCGACTTTCTGGTGGAGAGTGGAGTGCATCTTTATGGGTGTTCGTGGAAATCTTCTGATTTTAAACCGGGGAGGTCTGAGCGGCCGATTCATAAGAAGCTGTTTCAGAATGGAGTGGTGCTGGAGAACTTGAAACTCGATCATGTGCCAGCAGGGAAGTACTTTATGGTGGCCGCACCTATTCCAGTGGTAGGAGCTTCGGAGATGGTGGTGATGCCGGTGCTTCTAGATTAGATCGTGTCTTTGGTGATGAACTTATCTTCTGGCTTATACCAAATTGTATTCTCTGCGATGACTTTGAAGCCAAATCTCTCATAGATCTTTATTGCGATTCGATTATCCGGACTCACGAGGAGGGATAATTTCTTATTCCGCTCGCTGGATATCCTGAGCATTTCTTGCATGAGTAGACTTCCGATCCCAGCTTGACGTTGAGATGGGGTGATCCACATTCTTCCGATCCAAAAGCGTTCATCGGATTGGAGAGTGTTAGCGACACCTCCGATGAATTGCTCGTCTCGGTAGATGAGGTAGAGATTTGATGGTTCGCTTGAGATTATTGGAGTAGGCCAGCTGCTTTTAGTTTCTGTATTGAATTCTGAATACCAGTGATTGACGGCTGATTGGTCTGCTGGTGTGGCTTCTCGGAGGGATAGACCGGTTGAATCTTTGGTAGCAGCTCCGTCGGCTTGCATGTAGATGTAGGGCTTGGGGCTGAAGTTAAATCGGCTTTTGATGAGGGAGTCGATTTGTTCAGAGGAGTTTGTGAAGATCATTTTTGCGTTAATATTCTTTAAAAGAAGAAAATCGAGGATATGAATTAAAGAATCTAAGTTGCCGCCATAATAATGAAGATTTTCATCAGGGGAGATACTAAATACTTCTCCCGACTCAATTCTAAAAAATTTATATTGAGAAATATAGTCCTTGGAACTCTGACGAAGAGTATCCAGGTAATTAATGGACGCTGGGATTCTTTGCAGAGCATTCTCAATTTCAGAAAAAGAGATTTTATACACTTCGGGTCCATCCTCCATCAACTGGTATTGATGTTCCAGTAATATAACTAGCCTCCGATGAGAGTAGAAAATTTACCA
Organism: uncultured Bacteriovorax sp.; assembly: GCA_964585845.1. Taxonomy (GTDB): domain Bacteria; phylum Bdellovibrionota; class Bacteriovoracia; order Bacteriovoracales; family Bacteriovoracaceae; genus Peredibacter. Next base: position 5,599 of record CAZPFM010000108.1, on the reverse strand, counting down.
CATTGGCGATCTCTTGAGGAGTTCCAAAACGTTTAAGTGGAATATCTTTTAAAAGGGATTGCTTCACATTTTCCAGAGAGGCTTGCGAGCTAGTCGCCTTCTTCGTGAGCACTTCCTGTAAACGGGAAGTGAGTGTGTAGCCTGGCAATACATTATTGACATTAATATTAAACTTCGCGAGCTCAATGGATAGGGTTTTAGACCAGTTAATAATCGCTCCCCTAAGAAGGTTCGAACTTATTAATCCTTCGAGAGGTGAGCGAGCTGTAACTGAAACAATATTGACGATTTTTGATCCGTTAAATTTTTGAAGTGCCGGAAGTGAAACTCTTAATAGCTCATCTGCAGCAAAAAGATGTGTGTTTAAGGCGTCTTGATAATCTTGAATCCCAGAATGCTCAAAACTTAAAGGAGACGGCCCTGCACAGTTGTTAACAATTCCAGCTAATGATTCTTGATCTTCTAGAGCAAGTCTAAAAGCTTGTTGACGAGTATCAGAATTACCGAGGTCGCATTCGATGAATTTGAGACGTGAATTTTCTATTGGAAGAGAGCCTGAAGTACGCGAAAGACAGATAACAGCATTTCCATCCCTAAGAAGTCTCTCGACCACAGCGAGGCCAATTCCCTTACTTCCGCCAGTAATAATGTAGGTGTTTGTCATAAGAGTCCTAACCTCAGATTAAGTTTCTCTAAGTTAGCACAAAAATAAAAAAAGGGCCGATACCGGCCCTTTATTTTGGATACTGCTTTGGTCTTCGTGACTCCGCTTATACCCACCCCATGTAAAACGTGTGGGCCATTTGTAACAGAAACTGGCCCAGAATCCAGACCTTGGGCCACCTATTCGCGGCAGCCTTTTGCCTCGTGTAAATACTTCAGGAAAACTGAGCTAAACCTATAATATTGTTCATGCGGCAGGCTTTCGCCTCACAAATCTTACACAGTTTAGGTCTTAAAACTTCCTATTAAATCAGACCCTGCTATCTTGCGCTCATATGGAAACAAGAAATCAAAACGTCCTCCTGGTTGATGATGATCAGAGCCTTCGCGAAGTAGTGAGTATTCTACTCACTGATGAAGGATATAAGGTTATCCAGGCCGAAAATGGACAAGACGCTCTTAATCTCCTTAGCGGTATGTCTAAAGAGGATCTTCCATCTTGTGTGATTTTAGATGTGATGATGCCTGTGATGAGTGGTGATGAGCTCCTGGAGAAACTCTCAAATGATTATCAGGAAAAACTCGGTGATATTCCCGTTATTGTCTGCTCGGCAGAGGGAAGAATTAAAAATTACAATCAGGTCGTTGCGAAAATAGAGAAGCCCATCAATATGGAGCTTCTCTGTGGCGCTATCAAAGGGTGCTCGGGGATCCGGGTCTAGTCCAAATATTCTTTGTATTTCACATGCACAGATCGGAGGGTCATTACCGGCCCTTCAATGACCATGCTAAAGACATAAAGATTCTTCATGCAAGCATCTAAGACAGCAGCACCGTCAATTTCCTGGGCCTGAAGTTCATTAAACGATTGGGTGATGATTACTGGGACATCATGGCCATCGATTTGAGCTGTTGGGCTACCCTGATTCAAATAATCAATGAAAGCTGTGGAGCAATTAAGATTTGCTTCTGGAGAATCAGAGAACTCGATGTTGTATTTCACAGCAGCTTTATTCACATCAAAAACAATGTTGCTCTCACAAGTAGAAGAGAAAGCCTGAAAAGAGAGTAGAGCTGTTGCAACTAGAATAATGAATTTCATAAATCTCCGTTAGTATCTGACAAATGCCTGTTTAAGGCAGCGGTCAGCTTTAGATATTGTTAGTGTGTTGTGCGGGAAATTGCTTATGCATCGGTTGAAGAATCGAGTCCGCTCAGAAGTCGTATCCCCGTAATACATGTTAAAGGAATGATAAATCGCCTCATGAATGGCGAGACCTCTTTGATGAGATTTAGGAAGTTTTTTGAAAATGTCGGCCTGGACATAATAGGATACGCCAGCAAATTTCTTCTGCCTGATCACAACCTGTTCGACCTTACAGTTACGAACATTAGTTTGAAGATCGTAATGATAAGCATCCTGAACATTAATAAGGTCGAGATTTTTAACAAAGATCACTGGTCCAGATTCAATCATAGAATAATTAGGACTCTCAAATTTCTCGAGAAGTTTTTTATATTCGCGACGAAACGAAATAAATGTATCGAAAGAAGTCTTTTCTAAAAGATAACCAAGATTGTTTGCCGCTGTCATAAATGAGCTGCGGGTGTCGATCTTTGGAGTAAAGCCTGGGAAGTAGATATCGCTTTCTGAATAGTCTAGAAGACTTGCTTTGAGAATTTTACCATAGCGATTGCGACAAACGACTGCATCGCCACCATAGAGGCCTGCACCGCCGGGAATCTTATAGATATTCCCCTTATCGCCCATAAGATTCTTTTTAGTATCGATTTTTCCGATTTCAACTTTCTTAGGCTTTGGGCGAACTGGCCCGCGGCCTTGGGCAAAAGCTTGAGTAGAAATCAATAGAGCTGCAACAACGACGAACTTCATTTCAAAAACCTTTTCAAGAATATTTACTCCAGAAATTTAGCTGAAAAAGGGACTCGTAAGGTGCCAGAAGTGATAAAGGGGTCAATAATTACAGGCCGTCTAAAACTTGGACAGTGGGGATTAAAATTACAAGCTTGGCTCTCCGAAATCGCTCTTTATGGCAAAATTCACTTTATGGAAGCACAACAAGCGTTTTATATCTCTAAGTTAAAAGAGAGCCTTATGGCTCGTCAGACCGTTAACCCTCAGTATTCATTGCGGGCCTTCGCACGTGATTTAGATATTGATTCTTCCACGTTGAGCCAGATTATTAATGGAAAGCGCTCGATTCCGGTGAAAAACACCAGCTCTATTGCCTCGAAGCTTAACCTCAATGACCGAGACTTTACGCTTTTCCTTGAGAGTACTAAAAACTCAGAGTCTATTATTGATAAGATTAAAATCAGTCCTGTTGACCAGCGTTTTATGCTGGATGAATCATTTTATAAAGTGATTGCTGAATGGGAGCATTACGCTCTCCTGGATCTGTTCGAGCTTGATGACTTTGAGAACTCTGTCGATTACATCATGAAAAAACTCGACCTCACTGAGAGTCGAACAGAAACTGTGATTCAAAACCTCATTACCTGCGGTCTATTGGCCAGAAATGCAAAGGGCGAACTATCCAAATCCCATTCAGATGTCCGAACAACTGAAGATAGAGAGGGGAAGGCCCTTAACGATGCTCATCTTGAAGAATTAGAAATCGCCCGAGAAAAGCTCCAGACTATTGATAAGAGCCTTCGGGATTTCTCTTCCAGCACCTTTGCGATTGATATGAGTAAGATGGTTGAGGCCAAGACTATTATTCGAGAGTTTCGCCAGAAGATGGCAGCTTTGCTTAAGAATGGGAAGAAGACTGAAGTGTATATGCTGACGATTCAGTTTTTTCCTTTATCAAAAGAAAATAAATCAAAAGGCAGTAGAGGATTAAATGGATAAATATCAAGATAGCTGGGAGATTTACAAATCTCACTCCGAAGTATTTACAGATGACCTAGAGTATTATCGTGAGTTTTGTGATGGGTTTAAAACACTTGAAATTTGTGCTGGTTATGGCCGAGTATCGAATTACCTAATAAAAAACAAAGTAGAAGTTCATGTAAATGAGCTCTCACCATCATTCGCAAAATTTATAGAACTGCCAATGAGTCAAAAGCATATTGGAGATGTTCTTGCACTAAATATTGGTCTGAAGTTCGATCGTATAATTGCAGCATATAATTCGTTTTGCTTGTTTCAGAGCGAAGAATCAGCACGAAGCTTTTTCTCTACACTTGAACGTCACTTGAGTCCGACGGGAAAAATAAGTCTTAGTTATTATCACCCAGACTTTTGGCATCAAGCTGTTGAATATGAGTTCGTCTTCAAGGGCGATAAAATCAAATATTACCCATCGTATGACCTCAGTAAAGCGCATCTGAACGGAGGTCAATGGACAGATAAATATAAGCTTGAAAATGGAGATTCTATTGAGCATAGCTATGAGGTTCGTCTCTATAAGAATAGGTCTGATGTAGCTCAGATGATAAATCATACAAAGCTTAGAATAATTGATGAAGTTGAGAATTTTAACAATCAAAACGTCTTGGAGCCCGGATGGATAGATTATATTTTGGGCTTTTAATATTATTATTATTATCATTCTCGTCATCTCACGCTGCTACAGAAACAGTGAATCTGCTTAGCTGGTGGGGATATGTAGATAAAAACTCAGCTAAAGCAATTGAAAGCAAGTGCAATATTAAGTTTTCAGTCGATGAGTACTATTCAAACTCCGAGTTTCTACGGCGGTGGGATAATAAACGAAACAGCCACGACCTTGTGATATACTCAAACACAATTCATGGGTTTGTTCAGCCACTTATCAATAAAAGGCAAAGCTCAAAAATTAAAAAAGTTAAGTATCCAGAGCCGTTTGGTTCTCAAGTAAGCAAGCTTCATCTCCCCAATACAACCCGAGTGTTTCTGATTTCTTTAACCGGTTTCTTATGGAATTCCAAGAAATTCAATCTCTCTTCCGAGATGGCTATTTCAGAAATTTTTAAATTAGTGAATGGGAAGAATATTTTGATCCTTGATGATTCAGTGGAAGGGATGGACTTTGTGACAAAGGTTCAAAATGCTTCTATAAAATTGGAGTCCCTACCTTCTAATTTCTTTATTGCGAATGATAAAACGAACTTGATTTCTTCCCCAGACTTTGGCTTCGCTTATATGTGGTCAGGCTCAGCATTTGAACACATGACTGAAAATAAAGAGCTGAAATTTATTGTTCATCCTCAATTAACACACTTAACGGCAGACCTAATATCTGTTGTTTCAGATAGCCGCGGGGCTAAGTGTGCATTTGATCATCTCAGTAGTGAAAAGTTTCTTACGGAATTGCAGGGGAAAACATATTTTTTTTCTCCTTTCGGAAAGTTGGATAGCAGAGAGAGTAAATTTGGCGAATTTTATAAGCTTCACATCAATTCAATAGGAAACTCTGATTGGTTGAAAGTCCCTGGAAGAGAGGCTTTCGTGGGGTTATTGAATGAATGGAAAAAAGTAAAATTGAGATTGCGAAAAAAATGAAGATTGAATCTCTAAAATCATTAATACTTTCTTCTGCAATTAGGCCTGTGGCCCTGATATTAATATTTTTATTTATTGTTCAGTTTTTTATTCTCTATCAATTGAATGGGCAAAGAGCTGTATTAAGAGAACAACAGCTAAAGACACTAGTCCAAGAGGTAAAGTCGAAACAAGCGGAAAAATTAGCACTAATTGCCAGTTCACCTGTCTTTATAGATTTTTTGCGTTCTGGACCTGAAAGCCGTGATCTTTTAAAGTTGGATATTGAAATGTTATTTGCTGGATTGAGTGATAGGTCAATTCAAGGTGTTGAGATTTTAGATAGAGAACTAAATGTTTTATTCAAGAATGGATCTGGTTCTGCTTCAAATTTTACTTTGAATTTATGCTATCTCGACAGTAATCTTGACCCCGTTTATGGTAACT
>CAZPFM010000107.1:0-7370 GCA_964585845.1 uncultured Bacteriovorax sp. | reverse complement strand
TTTCCGAAGATCCAATGGAAAACTCATGGAGATCGATGAAATTAAGCATCACATCTCCGGCATTCTCTCAGGTCTCTACTCCCTCTCAGGTCAAAACGATGCTGCCATCATTCAGGAAAAAATCGACAAGCATCCTATCTTCGATGACTACTCCTATGGCGGAATTCCGGACATCCGGGTGATCGTCTTTGAAGGAATTCCTGTCATGAGTATGGTGAGGCTTCCGACCCTTTCCTCAGACGGAAGGGCCAATCTCCATCAGGGAGCCATTGGTGCAGGTCTCGATTTGAAAAATGGTTTTACCAACAATGCGGTGATTAGAAATCAAGTCGTCAAAGAACATCCGGACACGGGTCATGCTCTCTCGGGCCTAAAGATTCCGCACTGGAAAGAAATCCTGATTCTTGCGGCCAAGTGTCACGATATGGTCGCCCTTGGATATCTCGGCGCCGACATCGTCGTGACTCCTGATAAAGGGCCCATCCTTCTTGAGCTCAACGCCCGCCCCGGGCTTGGGATTCAGATCGCCAATCTTGCAGGACTCGTTCCTCGCCTTGAGGCCGCCCGAAAGGGGCCCATCGGAAAGGATGCGGAAGAGAGGGTGAAATTTGCGATGGATAATTTCTAAAGTCATTAAAGACTATGACGACAAAGCCTCTCAAAATTCTCCAAGTCATAAAGATAAAGACAGCGAAGGGCGTGCTTATCGCCAGACGAAAGAGTAATTCTAATTTTCGTAGATAGATTTGTTCCTGTATTTTTTTGCTCAAAAATCGTGTTGTCTTTTAGGACAATAGGAAGCTCTTCACCTTCTGAGGTTTCAAACTCAAGACCCGAATCATGCATGAGCTGAAGGAGGTAACAATAGGACATGACAGAATTAGGATCGTAATCTCCGAAAACTGAGGTGTAATGAAGTGATTCCTTGAAAAGTACAGATTTCCACGGGTCACAGTTGCGATCATTCAGGGATTCTTTTCGGATATGCTCGTGTCTTAGGCCTGCTACATGACCCATTTCGTGCAAAAGAATAATCTTTAGCCGCTCAAGATTAGAAACCTTTCGATCAGAGGAATCTTCAAAGCGGATGGCGATATACTGCTGTTCTTGCCAGTTCGCTCGGTCATAGAAGAGTTCATCCGATTGGCAATCTTCCGCACCTGAAGGACAGTAGGCTATGCCATTTTCTCCGATGAACCGGACCCAAGCATTCGATGGTAAGGCCCCCTCATACTCAAACTTTGCTATATGGACATCTGCACCTTTGGTGCTGCAGTCGTGAAAACCCACAAATTCTATTCCCGTATCTGCGGCGGTGAAATTCTCCTGGAGGGTTTCGCGAATGGTATTCTTTTCTTCCTCAGTGAATGCCTCGACATTGTCATGGGTGATCTTTTTATAAGTGCTAAACCAAAGTGCACTCGCGGATTTTCGGTCAGCAAAGCAGATGCTCGGTGATTTGTTTCTCCATTTGACGTGATACTCCCCTAGACCGGGAGTGGCTCCAGCAGCTAAGTAGGCGTAAAATAAGAAAATAAAGGCAAGAAATCTCATTCATTTATTTTAGCATGTCCCTTAGAGACTTCTGGGTAGGCCTGTAAGTTTTTCTCTTAGTGAAAAGAATTTAGATGGCCATAGAATTCGGCCGTCGATTGGGAGAGCACAAGCTTTCTTCTCATCTGCTCTCCACCCTCGATCCCATCGAGCATGAAACGAGATACTGACTTTGATCTTTTAACCACCCCGCGCTCAAAAAAGCTGCCACTTTCAAGCTGGGAGCGGTATTCCGTAAAAAACTCTTTCATCTTCGCGAGGCGAGATTCATCAGGAATTCTTGATTCACCTAAACGAATGGATTTTGCCATCCATGGATGCTTGAGGGCCCCCCGGGCGACCATGACTCCATGAACGCCTGTTTCTTTGAGCATCCTTCCCACATCTTCTGGTTCCCAGACATCTCCGTTGCCGATGATAGGAACTTTTGAGACCTGGACGGCACGGGTGAGAAAAGACCAGGTGGCAGGCTCCTTGTACATTTGAGCGCGGGTCCTGGTGTGGACGGTAATGAGTTCAACTCCTTCATCATTAAGCATGCGGAGGATATCTTCAAAAGAGTTCGTATCTCCGTAACCCAATCGGATCTTGGCACTAAAGCGTCCTTTATAATTTTTCCGGATCTCCCGAACAAGTGGGGCAAGAGAATGGAGATCTTTTAGAAGTGATGAGCCTCCTCCATTTCCACAAACCGTATTGGAAGGGCAGCCCAGATTGAGATCGATCCAGGGAATCTCCAATGCCTCCAGATCCCGCACCACTTCTGTTGTGAAGGCCCGAAGAGAGGTGAGAATCTGGTACATGGTCTTCTCTCGGACCCAGGGGATTTCATAATGGTGCTGACCAATGTGCTTAATGAGATGTTTGGCTGGGTATCTTCCTGCAGAAGGGACACGCAGGAAATCAGTGGCAAGATAATCCCACTCCGGATAAAGCTTCAGGATTGTTTTCCTGAAAGGATCATCGGTGATTCCTTCCATGGGAGCAAAAAAGAGTGCTCCATAGGGAATGGGAGGAAGAGTATTCACGCATCCCTCCGGGAAATCTTAATGCTTAAGAGTGCAGCTAAGAGGATCATCTTGAGGGTGTCCAAACCAATATAGAGGCGATGGAAGAACTGGTGCTCAGCCTGAACATCCGAAATATTTCCCATTGAAAGGACTCCGGCTTTTTCCGCTTCTTTCCAGAGCTCAGTCAGGGCCGAGATCTTAGAAGTGAGGTAGGAAAAGTAGATGAGGGCGATGGAGAAAAGAATAAGAGAGAGGATAAGAGGAAGAATCTTTCGCTTGAAGACCGCTTCGACAAGGATGAAACTTCCGAAGATTATTTCAAAATTATTTAGCTTACCAAATAGAGCAATCCCGATATCCCCGGCCTTAAAAAAATCTCCTGTGAGTTCAAAGGCCGTCCGGATCACTACAAAGTCCGTGAAGAGAGTCAGGGCAAGCCAGGCCGAAAGAATAGCGATTGAAAGTTTTGTGAGCATTTAACTCACCACCGTGAGAACGAGCTTACGTCGCTGCTTCTGTTTTCTGAACTCCATGAGATAGATTCCCTGCCAGGTCCCTAGCAGGAGTTCTTTGTTACGGATTGGAATGGTCACCGAAGTCCCGGAGAGAACTGATTTCACATGGGCCGGCATATCATCGGCCCCCTCAGCTGTGTGCTGATAGAAAGGCTGGTTCTCAGGGACAAGATAATCAAAGGATTTATCCATATCCTGCCGTACTGTGGGATCGGCATTCTCGCAGATCGCTAGACCCGCGGAAGTATGGAGGATAAAGACGTGCAGCAGCCCCTGTTCAGGAAGATCGCCTAAGGCGCTCGAAACAGAATCCGTGATAAGGTGCGAGCCCTTAGCAAACTCCGGCAGGGTAAGTAAAAATTGCTGGGTCATAGGAACCTTTTTGAACTCCTATCTCTCATGGGGTACGAACCTCTGGCAATTTACCGGGAGTCTCTATGAAAAAATTACTCGCAGTTCTTACGATGTTAGGAGCGATGGATTCGGAAGCTGTAAAGCTTACGGATTATTCGCCTTACAAGTTTGAAGTTCTTTTTACGAACCCTGTTTGTGAGACATATAAGTACGATCGACCGGTGATCGCGAATTCGGGTAAAACACTGAGCCAGAAACCTCAGAATGTTTACTGTAAACCGGCCGATGAAGAGCGCTCTGTTTCTCGTTCAATTTCTCCGGAGTACCGCCTTAAAGAATGGATACTGAGTAAGGAAACGAAAGAAATTTATCTCGCCTACCTGAGTTTCAGTAACAATGAAATCAGGGATGGCCTTTGTGTAGCCGCTAAAAACGGGGTGAAACTCAAGATCGTCCTCGACGGTGACGAACAAACAGACACCAATAAAAATGCCGAAAGCCTGAAAAAATGTGGAACAAAAGTTGAAGTTTATTACCGGGGTGAAACCGGAGGACTGGGCTACGCCCACAATAAAATCATGGTCGTTAACCCTGGTGCGGAGACCGTCAAAGTTGTTTTCTCCTCTGGAAATCTCTCCACCGGAACCAGTACCAATCACGAGAACTGGAATTTTGTCACTACTTCCGGCAAATCCTACTTCGCTGCCACTCACAAATGTGTGGTGGAAAGTATGATCGACGGCGGGGACACCAAAACAAACTTTAAAAACTCTTTGAACGATTGCCGCTCAAAGATTGAAGCTCAACCGGAAACAGATATCCAGACCTACTTCTCACCTGTCGATGGACGGGTGGCCCTCAAGGCGATTGCGAGTCAGGGACAGCGCTCTGACCTCATCGAGGCCATGAGTCACCGTTTCAGTGGTGATATGGCTAAGCTTTTTGCCAAACTTCTCGGCGAGAAAAAAGAGATTCGCTTCATCTTAGACGATGACATCTACTGGGCGATGAAGCTTAAAAGAGATGTGGGGCGGAACATGTCAGTGGAAGCCTACCGGATCTATTCGGGGCTTATTGAAAAGGGTATGAACACGCGATTCCTCGAAACGAACCAGAATGTTTACCAGCTCCAGCACAATAAATTTGTGATCTTCTCCGAGAAAGGGAAGGGCACGGGCGTCTTCAATGGCGCCGGAAACTTTACCACCGCTGCCTTCACAAAAAACTTTGAGAATTTCTATCTCATTACGATCCCGGAAGTCGTCGAAGCCTATAAAAAGCAGTACGTGAAATACTTCGAAGAGATGGCGACCACTGAAGAGAACATGCCGAGAGATTATGTCTTACCGTAAGCTTAAAATTTTTTCTATCTATCTCTTCTCCATCCTAAGTATTGGGGCCATTGCCCGGGATCCGGTGATTTACGGAGAAGACAATAGGATCGAAACTCTTGAGAGCAAAAATATGCTCTATAAGCGTCTTGCCTCTGCGACAGCTGCTTTAATACCAGAGAAGAAACTGAGATTTGAGGGACGGAATGCTTTTATCATCGCTCCCTCCATATCTATGGAACTCAACATCTGTTCGGAGGAGAAATTTTCTCACCAGCCGAAAGCCTCGGACTGCTCAGGAGTTCTCGTGGCCCCGGATATTATTGCTACCGCTGGCCACTGTTATATGGATCCTTCCCATTGCGGTTCAAAATACTGGGTCTTTAATTACACCGCCAGAAATGCCCGGCAGACCAGATTCTCTGTCCGCTCCCGGGACGTCTATGCCTGTAAAGAGATCATCGACATGCAGCTCACCGAGGCCTGGAAAAATTCAGAAGAGTATCTTGATTACACACTCATCCGACTTGATCGGCCCGTTGTGAATACTGCCCCGGTTAAACTTGCCAGGGGGCTGCCGGCGAAAAATCAGAAAGTCCTGACCATTGGAAACCCATCCGGTCTTCCTCAGAAAATTGCAGACGGCGCATGGGTGAGGTCCACTGGAAAGGTTGAATTCAAAGCGAATCTTGATACCTTCAATTTTGGTTCTGGTTCACCTGTCTTTGACCAGGAGAGTGGAGAGTATCTGGGTGTCTTAAGCCGAGGGGCGGATGATTTTATCCAGCATAAAACGAAGAGTTGCCTCATTTCAAACCGGATCAATGACTCCGAGCCCGGAGAAATTATAGCTTCAATTATTCAGTTTAAAAAAATCCTGGAAAGGCGCTGATTACTCAGCACCTTTATCCGGATCAATCTGAGACTGTATGTAGTTCTGAACACCGACTCTTTGGATGAGACCTTTCTGAGTTTCAAGCCAGTCAATGTGATGCTCTTCTGATTTTAAAATTTCCAAAAAGAGATCCCGGGTCGCATAGTCGTGCTCAGCTTCGGCCTGCTGAATACATTTTTTAAGATGTGGAACGGCGGAGTATTCGACCTCTAAGTCGGCGTCGATAACCTCGGCCACATCCTGACCGATTCTGAGCTTATCGAGTTTCTGAAGATTCGGAAGCCCTTCGAGAAAAAGGATCCGCTTGATCACCATGTCGGCGTGTTTCATTTCATCGATGGAAGCGTCGTACTCGAGCTTACCAATCTTTTCGAGTCCCCAGTCCTGGAGCATCCGGGCGTGAAGAAAGTATTGATTAATGGCCGTGAGCTCTTTTGTGAGAACTGAATTGAGGGCGTCGATAATTGTTTGTGAACCTTTCATAATGAACTCCTAGATGGAGCCATTTTAAAAGAGGGGAGAGGAAGAAGCAAAAGAGTTCAACAAACCTAAGAATTGTTTGGAGTCTCTTTCATCTCTTGGGGTGCATAGGATGATTTCTCAAGGAGCGTCTTCACAGCGTCTTCGACGCAAGTGCCGCAATCAGAACCGATGCCCAAAGACTTAAGAATGTCTTTTGGGTTATTGGAATTCCGGGAAGTCACAGCTTCCTGAATTTGTTTTTCGGTAATGCCTTTACAGATACAGACGTACATAGAACCTGCCTTGCCATGAGTATACATCTGTTCGGCATATCATACAAATGTTTTAGCGGGCCGGTAAAAGTTTGCCATGTCTAAGTAAAATCTGGGACTTAGACTTCAGGATAATGAGTCATCAAGAGTTTTAGAAGGCCCAAAGTGGAATGAGACCACCTCAGCTCCTCTCTAAGAAGCTTCTCTTTGATCTCCCTGGGGGTGAGTTCAATGATGTCGAGGATCACTTCTTCTCCATCCGGGTTCGGAAGCTTCGAGGGAGAAAGCCCCTTTGCGATAAAAAAATACTGCTCGTGATTAATGGTTCCAGTGCCCTTCATGTGATGAAGAAGCTCCATTTGCTGGGCCTTAAACCCAATCTCTTCCTGCATCTCCCGCTGAGCATTCTCCTCTGGAGAGCCGAGCTCTGGTTCAAGAATGCCGGAGACGGCCTTGATCCTATGAGGAGGATTCTCGTGAGGACGGGACTCGTGAATGAGAAGAATTTTTCCATCATCAGTGATGGGAAAGATCACCACTCCGGAGGGGACATAGACCCGCTCCCAGGTGATGGATCCAATTTTCTCTTCGGTGACTTTGACGATCTGGCCTTCATAGACTGTTTTTTCCATGGGGGTTTTATACCTGATTAAATAAACCTTGTAATCTTTTCAGTCCGCGCACCCCCTCGTTCATTCTGAGTATAGAATCATCTGCGAACTAGGAGTTTTTATGATGACGTTTAGGAAATTCAGTATCCTCGATACGAAGGCGGCAGGAGTAGGGCAGGAGACCGAGATTGAAGTCCTCTTCAATCTTGATCATATCGTTTCGATTAAGCCCATCCGGATCTCAAGACCTGATAAGCTCTTGAATGGCTTCTGGATCCGCACCTCGAATGGGAAGAAATACCGCGCTTCCAAGATTCCTGATGAGCTTCTGGCCGTCATTGGGGAGAAGTATCAGGCACCCATCAA
>CAZPFM010000106.1:0-7381 GCA_964585845.1 uncultured Bacteriovorax sp. | reverse complement strand
GCTTTACTACTGGTTTAGCTTTCTGAACGGGAGTGGGTTTCACTTCTGCGATGGCCACAGTTTCTGCCTTTACAGGCTCTGGTTCTGAGCGAGAAGGGGCCGGATTGGAAGCTTCCTCAGCAATCTCTACTTTCGGTGCAGATTCTTGTGGAGTCGCTTCAGGAGAGGGAGCGCTGTCGGGTGCCGCAGCAGCTTCGGCAACTGTTTCAGATGGAGTATCAGATGGTGCATTTTTTTCTACAGCAGAATTCGTATCCTTCAATTTATAGATCACGACCACTTCAGGCTTTGGTGGGGTGATTTTAGGAAGATCAATAAACTGGAGAGCAAGGAAAGGAATGAAGATAAATAGTCCAACAAGAGCTGCGACTTTCCAGAACTCTTTATCGAGCTTGAAAGGTAATGAGCGCCACTGAACACTTTGCTGAACGATTCTGAGAGAGACCTGTTCAGCACCCTTGGTAAGAAAGATTGTCTCCCCAAGACCAAGCTCGGCCCAGGAATGGGAAGGTGTGAGTTCTGGATGAGGGTGGAATCGAAGAGAGCGCTGTTCAATGGTGAATAGGGAGGCGTTTTCAATAGTCGTAAAAGGGATATGATTCTTGCCTGTATTATCTGGGCCAATAGAATAAGTCCCATGCATCAGTGGCAGGTAGATCACATCCTGGATATGACCATTATGATAGTTAATGACCTCAATTTTCTTTGTGCTAGTTGTCTGGGCGATGTCTTGAAGTTCTTTTGTACTTTCAATATCAACGAAATCCTGAAAAGAAGCAAAAGAGGGGATTTCATTTAAAACGTATGGGCCCTCTTGGAGAGTGAGCTCTATTCCCGCGATGGAGATGATATCCCCGCTAAGTATTTGCCCCCGTGCCATTTCTTCGCCATTAACCCACAGGCTGGTGCCCAGATCTTCACAGTTAAAATTCCAGCAGTCTTCACCACGGGTGAGTTCAGTATGAAAGGAAGGAATTTCTGCGTTTCTTAAAGAGATGTCGCAAAGAGGATCAGAACCGATGAAAAGTGAGTCTCCTTCAAGAGGGAGTAGCTTTCCATCGACATTCAAGGTCCAGTTTCTTTGCGTTTTTTGGGTCATTGAGCGCTTCCTCCTTTCTTAGGAAGACTGGCCAGAGAGCGCTTTTTTAGTTTGTTATAGAGTGAGAGGGTGTCCGAAACTTCCCTGCGGCTCGAGATCGTCGAAGGAGTCTTTTCGAGGTAAATCGAAGCATTCTCCAGGTCATCACTGAAAAGATAGGCGCTCCCAAGGGCGAAGTTTACTTCCGCATCCTGTGCACCGGTTTTCACAAGACCTAAAAGAATTTCGATGGCCTTCTTGTACTGGCCATATTGGATCAGAAGCTGCGAGTGATTAAAACCTGGCACCTGAAGGGAGCTATCTGCGTCCCTCGCCCGTTGAAAGAAGAGGGAAGCCTTGTCAGGATTCTCTTCAGCAGCATAGATGAGAGCAAGATTGTTATTGGCCATGGCAGTGAGGCGATTAGATTTAGACTCAGAGATGGCGGTGAGGTAGTAAAACTCAGCCTTTCTCTTTTCGCCTGACGAGAAATAACAGTTACCGAGGTGAAGCCAATATTCCGGGAAATCTTTCCGGGAGTCATACATCTTTTTATATTCAGCAAGAGAGTCTTTAACTTTTCCCTGATAACACTGCCAGAGGATCTTATCATTGCTTCCAAGCTCAGCGACCCGGTTTCTTCCAAGATTCTGGAAGGACTCACTGGCCAGTGTGCCGGTGGACTGAGAACTCATGCGGGAGTGGTTACTGGCACAGGAGGCAAGAAAAATGAGTAGGGCAACGGTGATAGTCGTTTTCATTATTTCTCTCCCCGATCCATAATAATAGCCGAGTCTTTAAGAGAGATCGGGCTCTCGACACCTTCCAGGGAAGCAATGGAGCGGCTAGCACCATTTAATACTTTCCCATTGAAGACGTTTATATTGATCTGTTTTTGATATTGAGCGGAAGCTGCGATGAATTGACCTCCGACATCTTTCATGGCCGGGAGGAACTGGGCTTCAATTTCTTTATCCATACCGGCTGGACGGAGTTTTTCAACCTTTTCACCAAAGTCCTGGAAGACATTCACAAAGATCTTTGTCATCCGGATGCTGACCTCACTTTGTGAGGAACTGAGAAGGGAGGCGTATTTTTCTTTGAATGCATGAACCTTCATGATTTCTTTCTCAAGAGCTGCGTTGAAGCGTTCAGGGTCAAAAGCTTTTTCGTTCCAGATTGAAGTCTTTTTTAGAGCGCTGGCCTCTTTCTTCGCATTAGCAAAAGAGCTGAGTTCGGAAAGCCAGGTCTTGGTTTCAGGATGGCCCAGAGAAGCGTATTCTGATTGAATCCATTTTTTATCCTGTCCACGCCAGTACCAGGACTGAAGAGTCAGGCGGTAGCGCTCGTTGAGCTCCTTATCAGACTGGGAGGCAACAAAACGCTTGAGTTCCTGGAGTTTTCCATCTCTTCCTAAGTCTTCAAAGATTTGCTCACTGGCAACCTTGGCAATGGACTGCTTTCTTAAGCATTTGGAATTGTCGGCGAGAATTTTCTGCGCTTTGTGATTCTGACCATCCACAAGAGAGGTCATGATCGAAATCTCAAAGAGCCTGTCATTGGTTGAGTCTTTTTTGCCACAGAACTGAGTGAGAAACTTTTCACTCATACTCTGAGCGGCAGAGAAGTCCTGGAGTTTGTAAAAACGCTCGGCCACGGCGACGAATTCTTCACGTCTTGAAATTTTCTCTCTCTCACCCATAGAGTTAAGGGTTTGAGAAAACCACTTCGTAGACTCTTGAGTTTGTCCGAGTTCCAGAAAGGTGAGGGCCGCAAGATATGATGCCTCAGCTCTGACTTCTTGAGGAAAAGATGGGTCTGCGGATGTTTTCACAAATCCTTTAGCCGCCGAAGCATGATCCCCGGCCTTGGCCATTGCCTGGTACTCTGAAAAGAGGAGACGTCCCAGGACCTGATCCATCTTTGCCAGTGTATCCTGAGGATAGCTAAGGTATCCCTTTTTAAACTTGTTGATCCAGGCCGCAATCCTACGGGTGTCTTTTTCTTCGATGTAGCGATCAAGAATTCGGGTCATAAGACCCTGCTGGATTTCCTTATCGGCCGGAAAAGCACGGTTGTAGGCGGTAAGAACTCCAGCGGCTTTCTTATCTTTTTTATCTTCAAGATAAAGAGAGTAGAGTTTCTGGAAGACAATCCTGCTTCTGTCATCTCGAGGCCAGAGGCGGATCTGAGTCTTATACCCAAACTCGAGGTATTGCCTGTTTTCTTCTTTTGGGAGTTCTTCGACAGAAGTCAGTGCGAATAATGATGTCAGAGATTTTTCGACCCGCTCGAGATCTCTTTTCTTGTGGGCCCAGAGAATTGACTCTTTATAGGCCTCCGCAGCCTCTTTAAGCTTTCTCACAGAGAAATTCGTTTCCCCCACATAATAGAGGTATTCACCTCTGTTTGAAGGATCAAGACTCAAAAGATGATTGTAATAGGAAAGGACCTGCGGGAGCCGGCGCTTGTCGTAGTTGACCTGATTTTCTTTGAGATCCTTTGTCAGCTGGATCTGAAGGTATCCCGCCATGGCCCGGAACTTATTGATCGCATCAGTTTCGTACTGATGCTTCATTGTTTTCTTAGTTTTCAGGTAAAAATTTGTGAGTCGCTTGGATACTTTTTGATGGGCCGGAATCATCTGATAGGCCTTGAAGTGATCGAGCCAGGCGTGGTAGAGGACCTCAAGATGTTTATAGTCCTTAGTCTGGAAAATGATTTTTTGGGCCCTGGAGAGGATGATCTGAGCTTCTTTAACATGATTTTTTTCAGAAGCATTCTGTGCCAGGGGAATAAGATAGTTCAGGGGTTCGTTAGTTTTCTTGAGGAAAAGATCCATGGCATCCAAAGGCTTGCCAATGAAAACATAGAAGTGCCCTAATGCCACAATCGACTCGTCAGGAATCTTCACATATCTTTTCTGGCGATTAAGTTCCAGAGTGTAGGCCATGGATTTGAAAGCGAGATCAAAGTCACGCTCTTTGAGTAAGCACCAACTGAGGTTGTAATAATGCTTGGCCCGCCATGGATCACTTTTTTTCTGCACAATTTTTTTGTAAAGAGGAAGAGCCTTATCAAAATCCTGCTTATTAAAGAAGTGCTCGGCAAGGGCGGCCCGGGCGAGGTGGGCCCTGGCAGGCTTAATTTCTTTTGTCGCCAGTGACTTCATCAGGAATTCTTCCGTCTGCTTTGAGGCTTCGTAGTCCCGTGAGTTCAGACCCAGGTTGAAGTAGATATCCGCCGTGTAGGGATGATCATTATAATGGGTGAGAAGCCAGTTCCCATAGGTCATGATTTTATTCAATTCACTTTGAGTTTCCCGGAAGTAATCTTCCTTTTGGCCTTTAAACCCCTTTTGAAGAGATGCCTTCATAAAGATATTGTTTTCTTTTTCCATGACGAGCTTGATTCGTTCTGTATATAGCTCGAGGAGGCGGTACTCAAGATAGGGCTTTTTATTTTTACTGACTTCGAGAATCTTAATCTCTTTGTTAAGAATCTTCATGAGATCATTCCAGCGGCTATTCGTTACCGCTGAAAAAGCCGTTGAACTCAGGAGAATAAAAAGAAGTCCTAGGCAGGTTCTCATACTAGTAATTACCTTTCACAATAAACTTAAACTGCGAGTAGCCAGCCAGGGCCGAGTCATTCATGACCCGCTGGACGACGGCATAATCTGATTCGCGGTCGAATACAAGGTTCACAAGCTCTGTATTTTGAGATGTGGTTTTCAATTTCTGTTCGGCCTCGGTCCGGGCCTTCACTTCTTTGAGCTTTTCTGTAAGGGCCCGCAATGAGCCAGAGGCGGGAAGTCGACCCACTTCTTTATTATTGAGATAAACCATCGAGTTACGATCAACCTGGACAACGGGAGCAAATCGGGTCATGGCCCGCGCCTCGGAATCAGGGATCTCAAGATTCTTCACCAGGTCGAGTTTTAAGTCCGAAGCGTTGTAACTCTTTAAGAGAAAGACAAGAAGGATAGTTAAGATATCGAGAAGGGAAGTGATATCCACATCAACAGGTTCCCGTTTTTTATGCCTCGAAAAACGCTTCTTCATTTATTACCTGTATCCATTACGACCTGTTCAAACAGGGTCTCTTTCGACCCTGCCGGTGCCCGGGTCTGGTCGATGATCTTAATGACCGTCTGGAAAGAAACCTTCGGGTCGGCCTTGACAATCATCGTGCTCTCTTTAGGATGTCTTTTCTTCAATTCAGAAAGGAAGCCCAGGATCTTTTCCCGGTCTTCATGTGAAAACTTCCTGGTAACAGGAGAACGGGTGCCGGCCTTAAACTCGATCTCCTCTTTAGTGATGCGGACAGTGAGGTTAAGAGGGTCTTGATCGCTCTTTTCCGGAACCTCTTTTGTCATAGGGACTGAGGAGCCGATTTCATAGACATCCAGAAACTGAGCAGACATGAGAAGGAAGAAAATGAAAATAAAAACCGAGTCCAGAATCGGGACGAGATTCAGCTTCTCTGGTTTTTTTAATTTTCTTCCGGACTTCATTCTTAGGCCGCCTTATCCCAGCTTGCTGGGGCCTTCTTCGTATTGAGAAGATCAACAAGCTTCACAGAATTCTCTTCGATCTCCTGAATCATCTTTTCACCACGGGTCGTGAGAAAAGAATGAATCACCATAAGTGAAATGGCCGAAATGAGACCAAGGGCAGTGGTATTCATCGCAACCGCGATCCCTTCAGCTAGGAGTTGGGCCTTCTGGGAGGCTTCAGCTTGGGCCACCGCCGCAAAGGAGGCGATGAGACCCTGGATGGTTCCAAGAAGACCTAATAATGTGGAAAGGTTAGCCATGAGACCAAGATAAGAGAGGTTCTTTTCAATCTTTGGAACAACCTCGAGGATACTGGCCTCGAGTGCGTCCTGGACAAGTTCCTTAGGTTGATTGGCCCTTTTAAGACCATTCTTAAGGACAAAGGCCACCAGTGCCTTAGATTCAGAACAGTACTGGATGGCATCCTGAACTTTATTTTCGATGACATTCTTTTTCAGAAGTCCCATAAGACTGCTGGAATCAATGTCGAAGTGGCGGTACTTAAGAAGCCGCTCCACTGCGATACCAATACCCAAGGACCAACATCCCAGGATAACCCACATGAAAATTCCACCTTCCTGCATGAACTGAAAGGCCCATTGAACGAGTCCCATAAATCCTCCGTTCTACCGATATTGTTTACCGGTCTACTAGTCGGATATTCTGAGATCTAACTGAAGGGAATCAGGAAAGGTTCACCCAAAATGAAGAATGGAGACCCAAATCATCTTAAGTTCATCATTAATAGAGTGAATAAGTGCCAAGATTTCTTGGCACCTAGCGGACAGTGGCAGCGTCGTGCTTTCCGAGGTCGTCTGAATGCTTCCGGATAAAGAGATCCAGAGAGAATGTCTCCCGCTCCTTCTCCCGCACGGAAACATCACCCGGAGCAATCAGGTCTCCCTGAATCTCCATGCTACCGAGGTCGAATTTTTCATACTTTCTGTATTCGTAATTCACTTCTTTTTCTGACTGCCCGAAGGCCAGGTTTGAAAAGAGAAGAAAAAAGATCATCGTTTTCATTACTTCTTACCTCGTTCCACGAGTTGGCAGTTTGATTTCAAACCAAATGAATAGTCTCCGAGCTCATCTGCCCAAAAGGCTCCTTCGAAGGTCCAGAAGTATTCATCGGTTTCCCGGTTCACGTTTGAATAGTCTCCGCGGCTTCGGGAAGAGATGAGTTTCTTATTGTCGTAGATCATATTCTTCTTCCGGGAGATGATTTCAAGGTTCATCTTGAAAAGCTCGTTAGAGAAGAACTTCACCTTTTCCAGGAAAAGGAAGATGTCTTTTTTTGCAAAGTAATCCATCTTGGCAACAAGGTTGCTTCTGATGGCGCGCAAATGCGGGAGGAATATCTTCTGTACCTTTGCATTCTCTCGCTTACGGATCTGGCTGATTTCCTTGTTAAGCATCTTGATCTGCTTAAAACCACTCTGAAAGCGGCTCTGCTTTTTCATTCTGGTCACCATCTGGCGAACAAAATCCTCGTAGCCTTTAAGCTCTTTTTCCTTCCTGAATAATAAGAGGAAGAAGAAGTTTTTCTTGTTCTTATTTTCCCGAAGGACTTTTTCCAAAGCGAGATACCGAGGTCTGTAGTTTTTGTAGTACTCATTTATGATGAGACTACTGTCCTGATAGAGGCAGAGCTGAAAGTAATTCAGGGCCGAGAGATACTCAGCTTCCGGAAAGTAATAAGTGTCCAGTAGGGGAGACTTGTAAGTCACGAGGAGCCCGAGCGAGCG
>CAZPFM010000105.1:0-7387 GCA_964585845.1 uncultured Bacteriovorax sp. | reverse complement strand
GGTCGTGGCCGGAAACGGGACCTGTGTGGAAGGGGACAATCAGGCCGGTAAAACCGCCCTGGAGGTCTCAATCTGTCGTCCAGAACAGATTGCCCTGGATACCAATGGCAACCTTCTCTATCTAGATTCCGCCAACAAGCTCATCCGCCGGGTGAACTTCATGGCCCCGGAAGATGGACTCATCCGTTACCAGTCCATTACTAAAGATAATTCTGAACTCTTAAGAAACTCGGACGGACAGTTTCTTCTCAAAACTCGAGACGGAAAAGAGACTCTCTTCTCCGCCTCTGGCCTTGAAACCCAGACCATTGATAGAGTCGGAAGAAAGACGAGCTATCTCTATGATGCTAGTAACCGCCTTCGGGAGGCGATTCTTCCCACTGGGCAGAAAGTCCAGATCAGCTATTCTGGATCTAAAATTTCTCAGATCACGGATGGCGCAGGAAAGAATACCACTTTCTACTATAACGGTGACTTCTTAAGCTCCGTGAGTTTTCCTGACGGCTCCGAGCGGCAGTACACCTACAATGCCGCCGGAGTTCTGATTGAAGAGACTAACGAGCGAGGTCAATCTACTCAGTACAGCCTCAATAATTGGAACCGGCTATCCCAGATTGTTCGACCAGACGGAACGAGCGTTTCCATGGATGACGGCGTATCTAAGACGATCTCCAATCAAAACACTTCTGATTATCCAGGCGAGCTCAAATCCCTCGAAACCGATCAAAATGTCTTGGCTGATGTAATCCGAGACGCCAGTGGTAACGAGACCAAGATGAATAAGGATCTGAATGGTTATGTCCAGTCGATCACTGATTCAGAGAATAAGGTAACAACGATTGAGCGGGATGCTGAAGGCAGACCGACCAAAATCACTCGACCTGACTTAAGCTACACTCAGATAACTTATGATCCTAATACGGGAGACATGTTGGAGCGCTATGAGTCCGCCTCTGGGATTAAAGAGACCTATGCTTATAATACCTACGGGCAACTGACCTCTTATACAGATCCTCTTAATCACTCCAAGCAGAATATCTATGATCAGAATACCGGTCTTCTCTTAAAAGAAGTCGATCCGAATGGCAACTTCGTTCAGAATACTTACAACAATCTTGGATTGATTCTCACATCCACGAACAAGCTCGGTCTCACCACCACCTACACCTACGGTTCTAGTGGAAACGTGGAGACTGTCACGGCTCCGATGGGGGAGATCACTACCTACGTCCGGGATAGTTCTGGGAATGTAATCAGCAAGACCAATGCAAAGTCCCAAACCACTCAGTATGGTTTTGATTCCCATAACCGTCTACTGAGTGTCACGACACCTGGAAATCACACCACGAGCTATTCATACCTTGCAACGGGAGAACTCGCAGAGATTCTCAACCCGGAAGGGCACAAGACCTTATTTGATTATGATGAGCTGGGACGTCTAAAGAAGAAGACCTCACCGCGTGGACAGATCACACAACTCTTTTATGACAATAACGATAATGTCATCCGAGAGATTACGCCAAAAGGGGATGAGAAGACTTTTGTCTACGACAACAAAAATCAGCTTCTTTCTAAGACCCTCGTCGACGACACCTACAATTACCACTACGACTCAAAAGGTAATCTGACATCGGCCTCAAACCATAATTCAACAGTGAATATGAGTTATGTTTCAATTCTCGGAAAGGATTATCTCAAGACGATCAACATGGAGGCCCTGAACATTCCTCAGTACGGAATCACCTATACCTACAATGCCGCCGGAAAACGGATCGGGATGGATTCTCCGTATCTCGCTCTGACTTACGGTCTTGATGATGCCTACCGGGTGACATCAGTGACCAATGATAAGGGACAGAGTTTCGGATTCAGTTACGATGAGGCAAATCGCTTAACCTCTATAAATCGAAGCAATGGGATGAGCACGAGTTATGCGTTTGACTCTAACTCGTTTTTAAAAGAGATTCTCCACCAGAAGGGAAGTTCACTCATCGATTCCTTCGTTTACTACCGAGACCAGATCGGCAATCGTACATCCATGGCGACACCTCGTGGAGTTCATAGCTACGGGTACGATGATGAGAATCAGCTAGTCACAGCATCTCATCCAGAAGCGGATGAGCTTCATGCTCTGGAGACCTTCTCCTACGACTCCCTCGGAAATCGTCTCACGGATATTCTGGGGAACTTTTCCTATGATGATAAAAAGTTTCGCCTGGAAGAGGACTACAGATATCTGTACACCTATGACCTGAACGGAAATCTCACGAACAAACAGGAAAAGGGTCTCTCGGGTAAAGTCTGGGTCTACAACTACACGACGGAGAATCAGCTGGTCCGGGCGGAGATGTATGAGGGGATAACGAAGGTCAAGACCGCGAACTATTTTTATGATGTCTTTGGAAAGAGAATCAGGAAAACCGTCGAAGACCATGGCAACAATACTTATCTGGAGCGGAGCTTTGTCTACGATGGAAATGAGATAATCGCTGAGCTGGATGATGATCTTGAGGTCCTCGCGGTCCACACTCATTCAGGGCTCAGGACGGATGATGTTCTTGCTACAGAGGTGACACCAGCAGGTGCTTCTAGAGGACTGGCATCAGTCTCAGGTACCTATCACTACCTCAAAGACGGACTGGGCTCAGTAACCGGTGTGACAACTGATACTGGCAGTCTCGTGCAGAGGTATGTGTACTCAAGCTTTGGAAAGCTCTTGAAAACTGTGGATGGTAGTGGGCTAGAAGGTAGTCCACTTCTAAAAACGAGCTATACTTATACTAATAGGGAGTTTGATGAGGAGACCGGGCTTTATTACTACCGAGCACGTTACTATGACAGTCATTCTGGTAGGTTTATGCAGGAGGATCCTCATCCTGGCCGAACTTTTGATCCTCAAAGTTTTCTTAATAAATACAATTACACTCGAAATAATCCTTTGTTTTGGATTGATCCAACAGGTGAAGTAGTATCAATCGGGGTTGCTGTGCTTACTGGAATAATTGTAGGCGCATTTGTTGGAGGGATCGTTGCCTTAATCAATGGAGACAATGTTTTAGAAGGAATGTTCAGAGGAGCTCTTGTTGGTGGATCTCTGGCCCTACTAGTCGCTACGGGAGGAGGAAGTGTTGCGGGTCTAATAGGTGGGACGAGCTTTATAAAAGCACTAACGAGCAAAGGTAGCTTTACTGAAAACTTTTTTAACAATCTCGAAGCTGGAACCATTAAAGGTCTTGTAGGTGGAGAAGCCCAGGGACAATCTAAAAATTATTTTAAGCTTGGTGATTGGTTTGATCGTGTTGCATCTTTTGTCGGTGCAGCTTTTACGATTAAGGACCTTAACGACAATAATTGTAGTGACAATGCGACTAATTTTGCACGCAAGCATTTGTGTGCAGCATGGAGGTTGTGATGAGATTTTGTATGTTCTTTTTAATGTTACTTTTCTCTCTTAACTCGTATTCCTTTAATTGGAAGAGATGCGCCAATAATCGACTCGATGGATCCTCTTTCATGGGCGAGGGGGCGTTCTCTTCCACTACTAGCTTTTTTAGCTCTACTGGTGAATGCAAAATGATTGGCCAGGTTGATCATGATGCTCGTGTTTTTATAGCTCATAACAAAGATAAAATTTTAACCGATATTGCTAGAGGGAGCGGAGAGTATGGGAAAAGTTTTTTTTTCATACTTACGAGTGATACAGGTCGTGCAGTTAATGCATTTAAAAAAGCGAAGATGCAGTTTACTGACCTGGTTTTGATCTCTGATGAAGAAGAGTTTTATTCCCGACTTAAGAATTGTCTTTAATAACGAAAGCTCGTTTTTTTATGAAAATGTGCTTCGACTTGGATGTCACTTGCAACTCTCATGGAGACGTCCAGACGGTCATCGCGCTAATTGGAGAGACCACGACTTATGCTCGAAATGTGATCTGAATGGCAATCTCACCAACAAGCAGGAGAAGCAGCTTTCGGGTAAGGTCTGGGTTTACAGCTACACGACGGAGAATCAACTGGTCCGGGCGGAAATGTATGAGGGGATGACGAAAGTTAAGACCGCCAATTACTTTTACGATGTCTTTGGAAAGAGGATCAGGAAATCAGTCGAAGATCACTCTAGTAACTCATATCTGGAGCGGAGCTTTGTCTATGACGGGAATGAGATCATTGCGGAGCTGGATGATGATCTTGAAACCCTAGCTGTGCATACCCATTCAGGGCTCAGGACAGATGATGTTCTTTCCACTGAAGTGACTCCAGCAGGTGCTTCCAGGGGGCTGGCGTCGGTCCCAGGAACGTATCACTATCTAAAAGATGGACTAGGCTCAGTCACCGGGGTGACAACTGATACGGGCAGCTTGGTGCAGAGGTATGTGTACTCAAGCTTCGGAAAGCTCTTGAAAACTGTGGATGCGAGTGGAATTGAAGGCAGTCCACTTCTCAAAACCAGTTATACTTATACGAACAGGGAGTTTGATGAGGAGACGGGGCTCTACTACTACCGGGCACGTTATTATGATGCCCACAGTGGAAGGTTTATGCAGGAGGATCCGCACTCTGGTGATATAAGAAATCCAATTACAGTAACGAATAGATATGTTTACGGGGGAAACAACCCTGTGATGAATGTCGATCCGAATGGACGCTTCTTCTTTGCCGCAATCATTATTGGAGCAGTTTTAGGTGGTGTCATTGCTGATGCAAATGGAGGGAACTTTCTTGAAGGTGCCTTGATTGGTGCAGCTGCTGGAGGGGTTGGAGCTTTTGTTGGTGGAGCTGTTGGACTTGGAGTAGGTAACGCTGTTTCGGGTGCTATCGGTGGTACGGCTGGCTCATTTTTTGGTGGCGTTGCGGCTTTTGGAGCAGGAGCCTTTGTAGGTGGTTCGGTGGGAGGACTTGCGGGAGGTGTTGTTGGGGCCGGTATTGGTGCTGTAAATGGACGAGGAGCCGAGGAAGGTCTTTTCTATGGACTTGGTCTAGGCTTCTCTGTCGGGGCAATTACAGGCGGATTAGCTGGGCTTGGCTCCTATGCATACGGGGACTTCTTATTTAATGATGTTGACTTCGGTATAGATGCCTTTGGGATTAAAACGAATTCAATTCAAAGATACATTTATAATGAAGCTTATGGCACAGCTTCAGGACTATCAAAAATTTTAAAAGGTCCAAATGGGACTGAATACTTGCCGGTATTTTAGGAAGTTTATGCACAATATTTTGCTAGTACTTTGTTTGATTGTTTTGAGTTCATGTGCGACCTCTACAGAAAAAGCGTCTATTTATAGACCAATGGGTATAGCCCAGAAGAAGACTTTTTCAGTCTTTTTCAAAGCTCGATTTAACTCTCAGATCAATACAAAGTATGCTTCACTCCTACCGTCAGATGTAACGAGTGATCTTGAGAATTGTTCAGAGGTTCGACCGGGGGATTCTAGGGATGGTTATCTTAAATCTGTGTTGTGTTTGACGTACTTCAATTTACTTAAGTCATACGACTTAAGATTAGTTCAATCAGAGGAAGAGTTTAGGAGTAAAAAAACGTTTAGTATCGAGTATGTAATTTCTGAAGATCAAGAGATAGCAAATAAAATCTGGTCTTGGTCTAATTTATTGACTTTAACTATAATACCTTATTGGGGACAACGAGAATTCAAACTGGCTATTTTGGAACAACAAGGAGATCAAGTCATTTCTGAGAGAGTGTTTAATGCTCATTTCACGGAGTATAGGAGTATTATTCTACTTCCAGCAATGCCATTTACTGACGGCTACAAGATAGGAACTAGAAAAGCTGTGTCAAATTTACTTTCACAGGTGGATGAGCACTTCCAGAATTTTGATAAGAAGAAATAGTTGGCCAAAAAATGGCCAACAGTTTTCAAAAATTTCCAAAATTTCGCCAAAAAGTGCCTGTGGGTCTAACTCGACAACTAACCCTTCATTCGTAAGATTGTCGTAATGAGACCCATTTTGAGAGAGAAAATAAAGGGGAAGACTAAGCCTTCCCCGATGTGTTTCTTATTCAAAAGGATTTGTGATCGCTTTCGTAATCATTTCTTTGGCACTTTCTCCATAAAGTCTTCTGGTATCCGAGAGAACCCCATGCCCTAAGATATATTGAAGTTCCTTCATATCTCCACCACGAGATAGAAAATTCACCGCAAAAGAATGTCTGAGATCAAGTGGTGTCCAGTCTCCTTTATAGAGATTGGCGAGCTTAAATTCAGTGACAAGGCGATGAAATTTATTCGTGGTAAAGGGTTCATTGTAGTATGTCCAAAAAAGTACACCTGTTTTCTTAGGCTTGTTTTTAAGTAGGGTAACAAGTTCTTCAGAGATGGGAAGAGTTCTTTCTTTACCAGCTTTATTCTCGACAAAGTGAATAGTGCCTTTTTCCAAGTTTACATCATTCCATTTTAAATCGACCACCTCCTTGTTTTTAGAGGCGGTTTCAGAGATGAGTTTAATCATTGGATAGAGATAGCCGGGGGAATAAGACTTGATGGAGGTTAAAAGATCTTCAATATGAGAAGAAGTGAGGATGTTTCTTGACTTCACCGAAGGGACATACTTTTGGTAATAAATCTTACTCAAGGGTGATTCTGAAATAATATCCTTATCCACAAGAAAGCTAAAAAGCGTGTCAACTTGACACTTAAGTCCTCTCATTGTGATGTCCCTAAGTTTGTATTCCTTTTGCACCTGATCGAGCCATACTTTGAAGGAGTCAGAGGTGAGTTCACTCACTTGATATTCTCCAAAGGTACTGACAAAATCCATGATGTGAATTTTGCTTTTTGCAAAAGCGTTGCGAGGCTTTTCATCAATAAAAATCATGATGAGTTCTTCAAGAGTTAATTCTTGATAATGACTTCGATGTTTACGACGGTACTTGATTTCCATTTCTTCTTTATAACCTTTGGCCAGCTCTCGACTGGTAAAGGCCTTACGCACTTTCCTTTTTGAGAGTGGATGGGTAAAGCTGGTTAAAAATGTTCCATCCTGGATAGGATAGATGTTTACTTGAAATTCATTCATGGTTTTCCTCTTTTGTGTTTTGGGTGTTGTCGTAAGGTGATGGACACTCAATATCTTGTGCTTGAAGCTGCCCATAAAGGTTGACTGTCACATCAATTGATCTGTGCCCTAAAATGGCCTGCAGTTGATACATCTTTCCACTTTTCTTTAAGAAGTTATAAGCGAAGGAGTGACGCAGACAATGACTGGCCCAATCTTTTCCATTGGGAAAGAAGGCCTTGAATTTGGTGATATGCCTTGTGAGGGCCGAGCGCCCAATTCTTTCACCTTCTTCATTCAGAATGAGTGGGATTTTCTCATGCTTTGCAAGTTGTTTTTCCAGAATTGTCTTTAAAACTGGAGAAATTTTT
>CAZPFM010000104.1:0-7419 GCA_964585845.1 uncultured Bacteriovorax sp. | reverse complement strand
TCTTGGAGGTGGGTACATCCCGGGAGCAGAAACACCTTTTCCATCTCCGTTAACTCCGTGGCACTGGATACAGTACTCAACGTAAGTGCTCTGCCCTAAGTTCAGAGTTTCAGCGGAAACTTGCTTTCCGGAGAGGATTTTCCCTTCCTTGAAAGAATTCACTCCATCGTTACAAGAGACGAGGAGGAGAGGAAGAAGAAGCAGAGAAATTTTCAAGTTCGTCATAATGATCCTTAATATCTCATATTACAAATAAACTAATAAAGAGGATGAGCCAGATGACACCCAGGAAGTGCCAAAACTTTTCTACGTTCAAAACCTTCTGACCCAGATTCTGGGTCGCAGGACGAAGAACAAAACGAAGCCAACCGAGAACCAGAAGACCAGAGATCACATGTGCCGCGTGAATCCAGGTGAAGCCGTAAACCACAGATGAAAAAATTCCTGATCCAATGAAAAGACCCGAAGTCTTCATCTCATTCCAAAGAAGAGTCTGGATGAACATAAATAGGACACCCAGGATGAGAGTCGTATTCAGGTTCATCTTTGCTGACCGGAAGTCATTTACGGCCACGTTTCCGCGAATCCTTGAGCAAAACCAGCTCGAAAGAAGGATGGTCGCCGTGGAGATCATGGGGTAACCCATTGAGATGGCCTGGATTCCCTCTGGAGGCCAGGTAGATGAAGAAGAGCGAAAGAGCGAATAACCCATAAGAAGGGTTGCAAAGAGCATGGATCCTGAAATCAGGACCATGTTCATTGCTAAATTATTCTGCATCTCTCGACGGTTCATTCTTATCCTTCAACCAATTCTTCAGTCTGGTACTGGAAGTCCCGACCAGTCTTCAAGTTCGGGTTTCCGAACTCATGCGGACCACAACGGACAACCGGAATTTCCGTGTAGTTGTGGTGCGGAGGCGGAGATGAAATCGTCCACTCAAGAGTTCCCACATTCCATGGGTTCTGAGGAGCTTTCTCTCCAGACATGAGAGACTTTAAAAAGTTATAAACGAAGACGATCTGGAAGGCACCCATGATGATCGCTGACCATGTCACCATGGTGTTGATCGGGATGAGCTTGGTCAGAGACTCGTAAACAAATGGATTGTAAGTTCGACGGTGCATACCACCGTATCCGATCATGAGCATTCCGAAGAAGATCCCGTTAAGAGCGATGGTTGTACCCCAGAAGTGAATCTTAGCGAGGGTTTCATTCATCATGCGTCCAAACATCTTAGGGAACCAGAAGTAAATCCCGGCGTATCCTCCAAGAAGAACAGATGCGGCCATGGTGTAGTGGAAGTGACCAACCACGAAGTAAGTGTCGTGGAGGTAGAGATCCGTTGTTGTTGTCCCGAGGTGAAGACCAGTAAGTCCACCGAGACCGAAAACGAAAACCACACCAAGAGAGAAAAGCATGGGAGAATCAAATCGGATGGACCCTTTCCAGATCGTCCCCAGCCAGTTGGCAAAGAAGATCGCAGAAGGAATGGAGATGGTCATAGTCATGGTCATAAAAGCCTGCGTCAGTAACGGGCTCATCTGAGTCGTGAACATATGGTGACCATAAACAAGGGTCGAAAGAATCGAGATCGATGTCATCGCAAGAGCAGTCGCCTTGGCACCGAAAGCAGGCTTACGGGCAAAGAAAGAAAGAAGGTCAGAAACAATCCCCCAGGCAGGAAGAATGAGAATGTAAACTTCCGGGTGACCAAAGATCCAGAAAACGTGCTGGAAGAGAACCGGGTCCCCTGAACCAGCTGTTGCGGACGCACCTGCAAGGAAGAATGTTGTTCCGAAAACACGGTCAAGAATGAGGAGCATGACACCTGCACCAAGGACCGGAACGAAGATTGCGTTAAGGATGGCCGTGAGCCAGAGTCCCCAGACTGTTAGTGGCATGTCGAAGTAGCCCATACCAGGAGCACGAAGAGTGATCACGGTTGTAACGTAGTTCACAGCACCCATAGTTGAAGAGATCCCCAGAAGGAAGATCGCCACACACCAGAAAGTCTGCCCAAGGCCTGGAGAGCCAATCAGGGTAGAAAGAGTCGGGTAGGAAGTCCAGGCACCGGCCGCAGCTCCGAGTGGGAGGCAGAGGGAAGCGAGGAGAACCACACCAGAAGCGAAAGCAAACCAGAAGGAGAGCATGTTCAGGAGTGGGAAGGCCATATCCCGGGCACCGATCATGAGTGGAATACAGTAGTTTCCGAAAGCTCCAATCAGAATAGGGGTGATGGCGTAGAAGATCATAATCGTTCCATGCATCGTAAAGAGCATGGCATAGGTGTCCGGAGGAACGATTCCGTCAGAGCTCGCGAAAAGGAGCGAGCCTAAGATGGGAAAAGGAGTTCCTGGGAAAGCCAGAGTCCAACGGATAAGGAGGGCCATGATCCCGCCAATACCGAGGAAGGCGATTCCCATCCAAAGAAACTGCTTAGCGATCACTTTGTGATCGTAAGAGATAAGGTATTTGCTTACGAACGTTGTTGGTTCGGCATGAATTTCGTTATAACCGCCGCTCATCTTATATCTCCCACTTCCAGCCCCAAGCTAGATTCTTGTCATTGGGGTCATTAGTCATTTTTGAAATTTCTTCAGCACTTGCTAGCCACGTTTTAAAGTCTTCTTCCTCGTGAACATGGAGATAAGCCTTCATCCGGTAGTGGTGAGTCCCACACATCTCGGCACAGGCGATATCATATGTTCCGGCCCTGTTGGCATCCCACCAAACACGAGTGATTCGCCCTGGGATGGTATCAACTTTAAGGCGAACATTTGGAACCCAAAAAGAGTGAATCACATCTTTAGATGTAAGGTGGAAGAGAACCTTTGTGTCTTTCGGGATATGGAGTTCGTTGTTTGTCACAACATCATCGGCAGTTCCGAAATCATTGTCCGGTCCCGCATAACGGAATGACCACATCCACTGCTGGGCCATCACTTCGATTCGAAGAACTTTTTCAGTTTTCGGATCAGGATATTTCCAGAAAGTAGAAAGGAGATCGTTCGATGCGATACGGGTGATGTTTAAGTCGATGGTAAGAAAGACTGCAGCCCCAATGATCGCAGTCACGATAATGTGCTGCTTTTTGTTCCCGTAAGTGTAGTACGGAGTTTTGTTCCTCTTATGGCTGTAAAGGAAGGAGAATCCGAAGAGTCCGATACAGACGAGGATGAAGTAGAAGATACAAAGTGCTGTGGTGTAGTTCCACAGACCATCGATGAGGTGCCCGTTTGTCGAAATGTCTAGAGGTGGCATCGACCTCTCAAACCAATTCGAGTAAACACCTACTGAAAAAAGGCCCATAACGTTTCCCTTTAATTAAGTTCTAACTAACTAAGAATATAAAAGTTTTCTCTAAAAATTATGATTAATAAAAAGACACATGGCAAATAGATTAAGGACAAATAGAAGTAGCGGCGGGCCCAGATCAGAAGTTCTTTCGAACCTTCTTCGTAGGTGTGCCCCCAGAGAGAGTAGAGGAAGTACATTCCTCCCATGGCCATGATGGCGTACTTGTAAGTCTCAGTGGCCGCGCTGATGTAGAAAGGAGCAAGGGAGATGAGAAAAAGAGCGTAGGTGTAAAAACCGATGCGGAAAACGGTCCGATGGATACCAATATTTCCCGGATGGGTCTTGATATCGGCCCGGTCATAGTCTTTGACGTGATAGATAGCGATGGAGAGAAAGTGTGGGATCTGCCATACAAAAAGAATACTGAAGAGAACAACCCCAAGAGGATTAATAGCATTCGTGACAGTCGTCCAACCCATAAGGGGAGGAATGGCGCCTGGAATGGCCCCTGCAAAAAGAGCCCATGAACTTCTCGTTTTAAGAGGAGTGTAGAGAAGAACGTAAGTCACACCCGCGATGAAGCCAAGAGTCGCAGTGAGCGGATTAACGAAGAAATAAAGGGCAAGCAATGCAATGGCACAGAGGGAGACTCCAAACATAAAAGCGGAGTTGGCGCTGATTCGGCCAGAAGGAATCGGTCGATCCTTGGTTCTTTCCATGAGGGCGTCGATGTCACGCTCCATCCAGCAGTTGATAGCGCAAGCTCCACCCACCAGAGCGGAAGTAGCGATCAGGGAGATGATGGCCGAGACAGGATGAATCACTCCTGGAGCAAGGTACATCCCAAGAAAGCAAGTGAAGATAACAAGAGAGGATAGCCGCGGCTTGGTAAGAGAGAAATAATCCCGCATCAGGGAAGGGGTATCACTGGTCAGATTTCTCACTGCAACTGAGTCTGGTGTCATTGTATTAATCTCATGATTTTAATAGTGATGAGAGTAACTGATTCGTCTTGCTTTTTAAACCTTAAACCAATGGTAAATCATGAAATAAATAATGACTCCCGTCACTGATACATAGAGCCAAATTGGCAGTGTGATCCGTGCCCATTTACGATGTTTTTCTCGTTCATCAGCGAAGGCATACTTGAAGGTCATGAGAATCATCGGCACCATGACGGCCGCAAGAATGATATGGGGAATAAGAATGACGAGATAGAGAGTCTTAATCCAGCCAAGGTCTGGAAAACGGGTACTGCCGTGGTTGTAGTGATAGACGAGATAACCAGAAAGAAAAATGGAAGAGAGGATGAGAGCACCGACCATCAACTTCTTATGGAGATCCTCTTTTTTCATCTTAATCGCGATATAGCCAGAGACTAAACAACAGGTGGCCAGGAAGTTGAGGGACGCATTCAGCGCCGGCAGATTAGCTGTGTCCATCACCATTTTTTGGGTCGTAGGTTTTAGCGGCCCTGAAAAGCATGAAAAGTGGAATGTAAATTAAGCCGATGAAGATGCAGAGGATGAGAAAGGTCTTCGGAAGTCCATTTGAAGGACCTTCAGTGACAATATCACTGCAGGTTGGACACGCGAGTGCCCAACCTGGAATGAGTAAAAGAAAAAAGAAAATGCCTTTCATTATATGAGGTAAATGAAAGTGAATACGAGGATCCAGACAAGGTCAACAAAGTGCCAGAAGAGACCGAGAATCTCGAGGCGGTTGTAGTCACCGTTGTCATAGTGGCCCTGGAGAGCAAAGCGGTACTCGCAAATGAGATAGATGACACCTGTAAGAACATGGAGACCGTGGAATCCAGTCACAAGATAGAAAGTTGAAGCGAAGAGATTATTCCCCTTCGAGAACTCAGCGAATGTAATTCCCTGGTGAACAAGGTGCATGTATTCGTAGACCTGGATCCCTAGGAAGAAGACACCACCAGCGATAGTCGCGAGGAGCCAACGGAGCATGCCGTTTCTGTCTTTATGCTTACATGCATCGATGGAGAGAACCATCGAAACCGAAGAACAAACGAGGATGAAGGTTGCAAAACCAGAGAGGTTAATCCCAAGATGCTCAGCTGGATCTGGCCAGTACTGAGTGGCCCTTAAAACAGCATAGGCAAGAAGGAAGCCGGAAAAAGACATGGCATCAGTAACAAGAAAGATCCACATGGCAATCTTACCAATGGAAGCTTTTCCTAGTTGGGGATCATTTCTTTCTTCAATAGCGTGGTGATGACCATGAGCGGCAGTTTCAGACATATGTATTTCCTTTTGGCATCAATCATATATATAAATTCCTGCAAAGTGAATGTGTTAAATGAAGATTTGTGCTCGTTTTGCGTCGCAAAAAGGATGGCTTGTGAAACTCCTCTTTTCACTCTTAGTCTTATTTTCTTTCAGTCTTAGTGCTGAAACCCTTCGGACCAACCCCGATCATTCAGAAATTTTATTCCAGATACCTTATTTAAAGCTTTCTGATGTCACCGGACGATTTAAAAAATTTTCAGGGGCCCTTGAGCTATCAGAGAAAGGCATGCCTCAGCGACTTGAATTTCAGATTCAAGCAAATTCGCTGGATACTGGAAACAAATTGAGGGACTCCCATCTGCGGGGACAGGATTTTCTGGCCACTCAAGATCATCCTCTGATCCGTTTTGAGTCTCAAAAAATTACTTCATCCAAATCCCAATTTTTTGCCTCGGGAACGCTCACCTTTCTCGGCAAATCACACCCCCTGGAGGTCTTCTTCGATCTTTCTGAAGTTGTGACAGACACGTGGTCCAAGAAAAGTCGTTTTGCTAAATTTGATTTTTCACTCAGCAGAAAGAAGCTCGGACTTGATTGGAACAAGACTCTTCCGGGAGAGGATTTTCTTTTGGGTGATAAGATCCGTGTTTGGGGTAGTCTTCAACTCCAGCCAGGTGGGGCCATGACTCATCCGACGAAACACATGATTCCAGACACTCCCTATGCTAGAGAAAGAGAAAAGATTCTTCGGGGAGAAAAGACTGAATCGGAGTTTTCTTCTTCAACTGGCAAAACATTGGAAGTTCCCAAAACTCCTTCTGTGAAGGAAATGACGACCAAGGTTTCAGGGTCCTCATTCCAAGAAGATCCAAGGGGGAGAGCACTGTGGTGGTTTGCCTTCGGCGTTCTAGGTTTAATGGGATTTTTTTCAACCATCATCATCGGGATTGCTTTTAAAAAATGGCTCCATAAAAGAACAATAAAAAACCATAGTGAAACCAGTCCTCTGGGTCTTCTCAGTGACCTTGTGATCATCCTGGTGGTGTTTATCTATGCGGTGTCCCTTTGGGAAGTCGGGTGGGGATAGGAAAGAAGGCTTAATTAATTCCTAATAAGCCTCTCTTTCCCTTGATGCATTCGGATGGACGTTTTATGATCCCATGCCTTAAAGGAAGGATTTCAATTTATGGCAAACTTCGATGAGCAGCGAAAATACATTCATGATCTCGCCAACAATTTTTCCATCATGGATGCTTCTTTATCCAGGGCCCTCACTCTTCTGACCAGAAACAATCCTCAGCTCAACGATGAGATCCAGCGTCTGCGGAAAGCCGATGAGTATATGAAGAAATCCATTCATACCCTGAAGGCTTTTCGGGAGCATGTCCATAATCAGCAGAATCTTGAGAAAGAAACCGGAAAAGAATAATCCTCTTTAAGTTAATTTCCTAAGCATTCTGACTTAGGTGCCTCATCTAAAATTAAGGTAGAAATTTTTTTACACCGCCGAAGAGACGGTCATGAGACCTTCACGAGTGCTCTTGCCTCTCTTATTCTTTGTGATCGCCGAGCAAAGCTTTGGACAGGAAGTTCCTGCCTGTGATGCAGGTGAGGAGTTCAGCATTGAAGTAAAAAGATGCATACGTCCTATCTCTGGGACTCCCTGCCCAGATGGGAGAGCAAGATACCTGGGCTTCTGCGCGCAGGTTTCGGAACTTCGCTTAAATAGTGAATTAGAAGTTCCTGAGAATATAAGAAGCGGGCTACTGGAAACGGCGAGGAGACAGATCCAGGACTATGATCAAACCCTTGCAGTGGCCTATCAAGCTCATCTCACTCAAGAAGCCGCCAGAATAGCTGCAGAAGCAG
>CAZPFM010000103.1:0-7458 GCA_964585845.1 uncultured Bacteriovorax sp. | reverse complement strand
ATGGTAACTTTCACTTTGAAGTTAGCAACAACGTCATTCATGAGCTTCGCTTTAGCATCGTAGGTCCCGAGGGACTTCACTGAGCCTTCAAGAGTGATGAGTCGGCGCTCAACGTTTACACCCTGCTTTTCAAGTTCATTAGCGATGTCAGAAGAAGTAACGGCACCGAAGAGGCGTCCGTTAGCTCCAACTTTCTTGATGAGTTCGACAGTCATACCATCGAGCTTCTTCTTAACAGCGAGAGCGGCGTCTTTTTCAACAGCGATTTTCTTCCCGAGGGCCTTCTGCTTATCTTTAAGAATGTTTGAATTCTTATCGTCAGCAAGAAGAGCGAGTCTGCGTGGGAAAAGATAGTTACGGGCATAACCGGCAGCGACGTTAACGATTTCGCCGACCGTCCCGAGAGCCTTAACTTTTTCAGTAAGGATGACTTTCATGGTAATACTCCTAATTATTGATCAATTTTCTGTTTTACAAAATATTTTCTAAAATCAAACCAGTTATCAAACAGCCCCGCTATCGCAATGAGATAGTTGGCCATAAGAATCACCAGCATCACAATGAGCGAACGAAAGAGTCCCGCGATTCCGAGGAAGCTTAAAAGATCACTGAAAACACCAAAACCCTGGAAGAAATAAAAGATCCCCAGACATTTGATGATCGTGAGCCCAAGACCCTCGTACGGAATTCCCATATCCTTGCCCCAGATGGCGATGACAAGTCCTGCGATCAGGACAAAGACAAAACCAAAAGGAACCTTGAAGTTCAAAAGATTTCTTTCTGAGTAAGGATAGTCATGGCCTGAGAGAAGGAGCCGGCGGCTCTTCAGTGACAGGAACATGTTAAACCAAAGCATCAAAAAAACTCCGATGAAAAAATAACTCGGAAAGGAGCGGATAAGTTCCGTGGCGAGCATCTCCGGATTATCCAGGAGCTGCAGGGCCGCGAAGGAATCTTTATCCGAACTCTGTTCCATAAGCTTTTTTTGCTCAGAGATCTTATCTTTTGAGAGTTCAATCTGCTCGAGGACAAACGCTTTCGGTGTCGTATTCTGAGAACTAAAGTACCCAAAACTTAAGGCTCCGAAGAGAGCGATGAATCCAAGCCCGAAGACGACCATTCCTTTCACAGGAGAGATATTCTTCTTCAGGATCTCTGCGATCCCCACCGCAAACAGGAACACCAGCACGTAGAACCAGAAAAGAGTCAGATCCGCATAGAGAAACTTTGCCACAGCAAAGCTCACCACAAGGCCAGCTACTCCGGTAATGATTCCAAGAAAGCGTCCATAAAGGATGTGGGCGAGAGCGAGCGGAAACGGTGCAAACACAGTCATGATGAAGCTCAGGCACAGAATAACGGAGGATGCCCCTAAGATCAGGAGTCTTCCTTTCGATAATTCTGTTTTTGGCATCACAAAAGTGTCCATGACGTTCTACCTACAATGCTTAGCGAGCGATTTCGTTGGACTGGTAGCTAATGAGAAGCATGTTCCGGCCGCGCTTGATGGACTCGTTAGCACGACGCTGAAACTTCGGAGTAAGACCAGTCACTCGAGCTGGAGAGATCTTTCCGAATTCATTCACAAGCCAAGAGTAAGACTTCGGATCTTTCCAGTCCGGAGAAGTCTTCTTCGCAGAGAACCAGCAAGACTTGCGCTTAGAGTGCATCTTCTTGTCTTTATCGTCTCCGTAACCACCATCTTCATCAGACTCTCCGCTTTCAGCGTTAGAGTGATTTGGGTTTTTGTAGGCCTTAACGATGTCATCCTGTTGCTTATCATCACCGAGCTTAACGATGATGTGACGGACGATGTGCTCGTTAATACCGAAGCGACGGAGAATCTCCGCGTTTACATCTCCACCAGCACGGTACATGAAGTAGTGGTAAGCACCCTTCTTGAGACCTGCTTCAGTTGGCTGAGCGAATGTCTTCACTCCCCATGAATCGTTGACGAGAACTTCTGCTCCAAACTTCTTGAAAACCTCGGAAAGGGAATTCTTCACAGAATTCACAACTTCCTCAGATGCGTCTGGGCGAACGACGAAAGCCGTTTCGTAGATCATATTTCCTCCTGGATATAAATAGCCCACGGACACAATTGCCGTGAGCGAGTAGAAATACTTTAAAAATAAATGTCGAAGGAAATTAACATGACTCCCCTTGAGAGTCCAAGGATTTTAAGGACTTGAATAAGGAGGGGAAGATAGGCCTTTAAATAATTGAAATAGGGTTAAAACCAGAGCAACTAACTAGGTGCGTCATCCATTTTTACCACATACTCTCCTCTAAGGATGGCGGCGAGTTTGCCTCCGAGACGAATCTCTGACTCTATCTGAATCCTACCCAGCTTCCGGCGCTTAAAACTCGAAAGAAATTTATCTATCTGCTGAGCTTTGGGGGCATGGGCCGAGACAATAAGATCTTCATTGATGGGAAATTTATAATCGATCTCGCAGGATTTGAGGATCACATGAACCTCATACCCCTGACTCATCATGAAGTGATAAAGCCAGGTGTAGCCTCCAAGGATCAGAAGAGCTGAGATGCTGCCACCAAATGCAGATCCCATGTGATTATGATTGGGAGCAAGCGGGGCCCAGATTTTCACAGACTCTGAATCAATTTCCTTGATCTCAGCCTTCAGAGCTTTCACTAAAGGAATTTTATCCTTAAGGTATTTTTCTAATCGGCTGATGGATTCGGCCTTCATTGCTAATCCTTGAGTTCCTTAAAGGGAACAAGCTCCTCAAGCATCGGTCGCATAACCGGTGAGAGGAGACTCAGTCCATACTGGTACGAAGCATTGGTCCAGATAAAACCTTGCCTCGGGACGTACTGGAAATCAACGCCAATGTTTTTAAGCGTGGGTGCCAGATTTAAATTAGAGTCTTTAAGATTATAAACTTTGGGAAAGGCCCCACCCTGCTCCATCGCTGTTTTGGTCAGAAGATAAAGCCACTTATAGAGAATCCGCTGAAGAGCTTCATCCTGACCATAATGAGCAAGCCCCTGCCAAATCATCATCTGGTGGGGAGCGAACCCATAGGGATAATCCCACAGGCGAGTTTTAGCAGGATCTCCAAAGAGCTTCAGAGATTTTTCCGAACTTGCAAAGACTCCTCCCTGGGCCTCCAGCTGGGCCAGAGCATTTTTTGTTAGATTCATGGCTTCTTCACGAGATACAAGTGCGAGATCCGATTGATTGGGATCAAAGGCCCAAAGGGGATAGAAAGTTGTAGCGGCCAGATAGTCCGAGCGGCGCTTAAGATCCACATTATAATCAAAGAAGAGATTCTTTTTTTCATCCCAGAGGAAGGTGCGTATGAGAAGCTTTCGCTTTTTTGCTTTCTCGAGGTAGTAGTCGGATTTTTTTACAAACTTCTCCCGGAGTCCAAACTTTATTAAATAAGCGAGATCGAGTTCTGTTTTGAAGAGGGCCGCATTGAGATCAACGGGAGCAAAGCTCGTGCACCTGTCCTTACCTTCCACCTTGAAGCGATGAGAGGACATGTGTCCAGACTCTTCCATGCAGCCCCATTCCTTGATGAAATCCATGATCTCCGGAAATGCCTCCGCATTTTTTCCGAATTTTCCAATGACTTTAGTCGCCGATTCGTCTCTGGCCTTAGAAACCCGGAAAAGGAGTTCGTCAAAATCATCGTAATTCTTGGCACTCAAGAGCCTGCCGCCATAACGAGAGAGACCAGAATTAGTGAGTCGCTCACCGCTCATCCAGTTGTCGTGATAGTCCTTGGCCACAAGTTCCACAGCTTTTTTAAGCCAGCTTCGGGTTTCTTTGGTCTTTGGTAATCGATCAAAGACCGCTCTCACCATTGAGCTCACTAAGGGGGGGTGACTTGTGAGGAGATGACTCCGTCGGCTCTCACTTAAAACCATCCCATAGTACTCAATCTCGTAAAGAAGCGCCTTAACGAGATTGAAAGCGAGGTCGACTTCGTCATCGGCCAGAAGCCCCAGGACAGCGAAATAACTATCCATCCCCCTCAAGGACTGAAGGTCTCGCCCGGAAGCAAGATAAGTCACGGGGGACCATTGATCTTTTTTTCCTTTCACTCCTAGACCGAGTAATCCATCCTCACCACTCCACAGACTTTCAAAATCCAGAGGAAACTTAAGGACATTAAAGTTATTTGTCTGCTCCACACTGTAGGCCGCAAGACTAGAGCGGTCTCTGGGTGAGAAGTACAATTGACTGACACCATCGAACTCAAGAGTCCGTCGAAGATTCTTCCAGAAATAATTTTTAATGAAACGGTTGTAACGAGTTACAGGATCCTGAAAGATCAGGTCTCCTTCCAGCAAAGATTTTTTCTCTTCGCTCAGGAGTCTTAATTCCTGAAGAAGATTGGAGAGATGGTAATCTCCAGAGACTTCATGGGTCTTGCCCTCACGGTCCTTAAGTTGAAATTTATCGGCCTTATCATCGACGGTGATTTTATCATCGAGGTTTTTATCCAGAGAGCGAAGAAGACGCTGCAATTCAGTCCCAGGATTGACTTCAATCTCTTTGAACTCACTGGCCAACGCGATAAGGGGAAAAAGAAGAAAAGTGAGAATCATTCTCATCTTTTAACGCTAACAAATAAAAAGGGCACCCTGAAGGTGCCCTGAGTAAGCTGGAATGAAGTTTTACTTAGTCTTTAGCTTTCACTTCCTCAGAAGCTTCCTGGCTATAGTACGCTGAGCCGATGATCTGCATCGAAACCTTCACAAAGTCGACTTCTTTGTTTCGGAAGTCAGCAGTCTTAGCGATCTCCCGGCTGCCATCGAGTTCAAGAGTCTCAGTTCCGAGAGTCTTATCATTGAACATCCCGCCGTTGATGTAGCGGACTTTAATGACAACCTTGCCACCAATCTTTGGATTGTATCCTGGATTGGCAACACGGATATTCAGGATGTCTCCACGGCGATCGAATTTTACTTTGAGAGTGTTCGGAGGGCGAACGGCGAGTCGAGATCCTGTGACGGAAAACTTCATCACTCCCCCCTGTTCTACACCCTTCACCTGATAGCGGTTATAAGAACTATTGAGACGCAGATCAAGATTCCGGAGACCATTGGTGGTGAGGAC
Source organism: uncultured Bacteriovorax sp. (assembly GCA_964585845.1). GTDB lineage: Bacteria > Bdellovibrionota > Bacteriovoracia > Bacteriovoracales > Bacteriovoracaceae > Peredibacter. Next base: position 2,363 of record CAZPFM010000103.1, on the reverse strand, counting down.
CATGGATTCTTTTTCACCAGCAAGTAATGGTGCTCCCTGGATATTGATCTCGTAAGGCATCGTTACAGTCCGGGCGAGTTCCTGACGGTTTCTCACTTCAACCACATTATAGGATCTATTGATTTCGGTCATACGACAAGCTTCAGCGCTCACTTCGTAGCCCAAGTTTTTTCTGTTCACATCTTCATACTGAACAGTCATCATCTGAAGATCTCCCTCAGTGATAACATTCTGAGAAACAGCATTTCTCATCATGAGGACTACACCATCCCAGGAATTAGGGATTCCATTCATCGAAGCATAGGAGATGAAAGAATTGCTCAAGGCCATGGCGGCACGTGAAGGAACTCCGATGATAAGCTGCTGAAGCATATTGGCCCGGGTCTGAGGCGTCTGAGTGAAATCAAAGATCGCATTCAGTCGGCCATTTCCAGTCCCCTGCTTAACCCGGACACCTGGAAGTGGACGAAAACCAAGAGCGTTTTCATTATAGGCCCGGAAAGTCACCGTGATTTCTTCCATAACAGAATAGGAGATTTCACCACGCTTCATGGCCTCGTTGAGAACGAGGGCCAGATCATCCATAGAAGTCGGAAGACCTCGTACCATGGCAGCGTTTGAAAGGGCACGGACAACACTCATGGCTTCAGAAAGACGCTCATTACTATTCTTGTAATCAGAGTACTTAACGTTTGAGGCAAAATTTTGAGCGCGATCTAAGAGACTCACACCCAGGTTATAAACATTACGAAGAGTTGCGTTTCCACGGCCCAAGGCCACATCTGTTGGAACTGGTTCACAGACTTCCCGGTTTTCCACATAAGGTTTTGCCACACAAACTCGATCCACATAGTTTTTAAAGATTCTTGTGCGGATTGAGCCTTTAACAGAGAAAGTCTCATCAATGCTGGCAGATCCTAAACGCTGATGGGAGTTAGACTCTTCAATTCCGGTCATATCCATCTCTTTAGACTGGATGATTCCTGGTCTTGGGCATTCGTCCCGTTGCTGGGCAAAGGCCATCGTCATGGAGCTCATGAGCAGGATGGCGGAAAGGGTGAATTTCATGGGTTTCCCTCCTGGGAAGTGGATTTTGGACTTCTCATATCCCGGATAGGAATTTTTCCATAGCCCCCTTGGAACTATTTACATGTCTAATTTGTAAACACCCCCCTATAAGAATTCCTCCTGCCCCCCATGGATCTTAAGTCTTTTGTAAAATGATCTTCAAAAGCAAAGGGGTCCCAATTGAAACATACACATCTTGTCCTGGCGTTTGCATCTCTTGCACTCATTTCTTGTTCAAAGCTCAAGGAAGCTTCAGAAATGCCCAAGACCACTGAGCAAATGAAGGCCACAACCAATGAGATGAACAGCACCATGGGTGGCATGTACGCTAATATGGAGACCCTCCTTGAACTCAGTCGCTCTAAAGAAGCTGAGGCCACAAGGGCAGAAAAATTTGAAGCCGTTCTTTCCAAGAAAAAGGGAATCGGTGAAAAGATCACCTCAGCAGCAGTCTATTTTAAATCTTATGAGTACCAGCTTGCGACTCTTAAAGAATCCAGCCGCCTTTCCCATAAGATGGACAGCTTCCGCCTGGATGCCGTCAATGAATTCACCCGACGCATGTGTGATCTTTATAAGAAGATCAATCCAAATAAAATGAGCCCTACAAAGGATAAGAACCTCGACAATGCTTTCTATGCCTTCGCCGCAGCTCTTCACATGAATCACCACTTCCAGGAGCAGATCGCCGAGGACAATCATTTCCAGACTGTCTCCTTCCTCGACATCATTAAAGAGGCCCTAAGAAAAGAGCAGTATGGTGAGCGACTGAAAGAACATGAGGACATTCTCTTAACGGGCTTAAACCGCGAGATGGTGATCGAACTTCTCAAGGCCCGGGTAGATATCCTTGCCGGCATCGCCTTCAGCTATATGACAGATAAAAGAGAGATGGGAATTAAGGCCAAAGGCAAAGGTCTCCTCTTTAAACTCTCAGGCGGTCGACTTGGATCTATTAAAGTTCCTATGACACTTGATGAGGCCAATGATTCCACCCGCAGAACCACGATCAAGACCCTGGATGCCGCTTTGAAGATGAAACGATTTCTAGGAGAGATCGGTGTCGAGAAAGATCTCGAGAAATACCTGCGCTCAGGCTACGGCAATCTAAGCTTCACTGGTTCTGAAGATCAGGCCCAGGACAACAAAGAAATTAATGAAATCGAAATGATGGTTAAGGAAATTCTGGAATAAATTATGACATCAATACGCTCTTTTTCTCACATTGCCCTTGTTAGTATCCTTCTCTGCCAGAGTATTTCTGCTGTAGAGATCAACGATTTTTTTGAGCGTCC
>CAZPFM010000102.1:0-7485 GCA_964585845.1 uncultured Bacteriovorax sp. | reverse complement strand
CACGGTAAAGACCGTTAAGAGAAGAAAGCGCAGATAAATCCGTCTGCCCCACAGAGACTCCATCTCAGAGCCAATGAACCAGATAATGAGAGATGAAAAGATGAAACTCATAAGCTGAGTTTCCACCATTGGGTAAGTGAAGAACTGAAAGATCAGACCGGAATTGATACCACCACTGGAAAGTCCGAGGATTTGAACCAGTGAAAAAGCACCAATGGATCGCAGGATCGCTCCACCGAGAAAACAGACTCCTGCTGAAATCAGGATGATCTTATTGATGAATGAAAGAGGTGGTGCCTGGAACTGGTGCTGCATTAAATTTTCTCCGAGAGTTCGATTAAGACTCCTCCGGTGGATTTAGGATGCATGAAATTCACCAGACATCCTCCGGCCCCGACTTTAGGCTCAGGATAGATGAAGCGGTACCCCTTATCGGTGAGCTCTTTTGTTTTCGCCTTCACATCCTTAACCCGGAAGCAGAGATGATGGATCCCCTCCCCTTTCGAGGCGATGAACTTAGCAATGGCACTCTCTTCCGAGGTCGGTTCTAAGAGTTCAATGTGAGCATTCTCATCCACATGAGCGAAGGCCGTGATGACTTTCTGCTCTTCAACGATCTCTCTTTCAGTAGAGAACTTTAAACCTAAGTCTTCATAGATCTTCACCGCCGGATCAATGGATTTTACGGCGATGGCAATGTGGTCAAGATAGCAGTCAGTAAGTTCTGGTAAGGCCAATATTTCCTCCGAATGTGGAACTATTATGCCAGAGCATGAAAAGAAGGATCAATCTTAAAAGCTAGGCGCAGGCACAGCGTTATTACAGGCCCCAGGAGCGTTTTCATCGAAAGTCCCTAGAGCGTCCTGAACGGGTGGTACACAGACGCTGTTTCGGCAATCTCCGTACTCCAGACTCTGATAGTCGTAAGCATAGCACCGGGGAGCACCTGTGGCGGGATCCGGGCTATCTTTCACGATGAGACGTTTTGTGATCGGATACTTCTGGCACCACTCTTTTGCGATACAGAACTCTCCCACTGGCTTTGAACAAAGCACGGCCGGGTTAAGGCTTGTGTTGTGAGGGGCGCATTTTCCCGTAGTCCTGTTACAGCATAGACTCGAGCATTCCAGATCGGTGGAGCAGCTCTGCCCTACGATCTTATTACCGACTGTAGAAGATTCATCAAAACACTGAGAAACCAGGGCCTGATCCCAGCAGCGATTGTTAAAGCAGCACTCGGAGCCACCGCACTGAGTGTTCGAAGAACAGGATTTAAAATTTGAATAGAGAACTTCGTTGCCGATGTCTGTGCGGTACTGACTTGGTCGCACGAGCTGAAGCTTCACATCTTTTGAAGAAGCAATCACGTATTCCTGGTTGTTATCATCAATGGCCGTGACTTCGATAATGGCAGAAACGTTACATGAGCCGATGTGATTAAACTCTGTATCCACTGACTGGGCCCGGGCATTGGAGCCATCCATCCATTCAGTCGTTCCACCAGCCCCAATAGTGACCGCAGAGCGTGTACCGATGGGCTCAACTGAACTTAAGTGCGGGACACTTGAGTTTAAAGTGAGTTTTGTTGCTCGTGGAAACATGAGGGAATTAAAATAAAGTTTCTGGTGTGGAACCCAGAGGTTTGAAACATAGTTATAATACATCGGAGAATCCGGAAGACCTCCCAATGTGTAATTAACAAATGATCCCTTCTTAAATAGTCCCTTGGCCCCATCGAGGCTTGGGTAACGGAACTGCCAGCTCATGGTATCTTTTAAGCGGTAGGGCCCGCGGTAAAAGTAAGTGTTTCCACTCACGACCTTTCCGGCCCACGTGCTGTCAAAAGTGAGGTTCGTGGTCTCGGGGCTTGAAGTGTCGTTATTGAATACAAAACTTGTGAAATTCGATGATGAACTCGGGATGGTATCCGGCAGAGGCTTCATGATCTCTTTAGAGAAAAATTCTTTGAGATAATCACTTCCACTGAAGCTTAGGACCTGTGGGAGACTCGGGGTCAGAGGCACAATAGTCGTTGAAGCTCCGGTTTTCTTTAAAAGTCCCTGGTCAGCGACTTTGGCAAAGGCATACAGGCATTCTTCATTTGGCTGAGAAGGATTATTCTCTTTTCCATCACAGGCACCCACGCCAGTAAATGTTGGGTCATCTTCAAGTTTTAAGCCCCGGCAGTAGAGACCCTGGTTACGGTTACTTTGAACCGGCTCTTCCAGCATGCCTTCGGCCATAGTGGGATCGTCCTGGTCAAACTTGTATTCATTGTAGTCATAGAGATCATAAGGAAGTCGGATCGAGCGGAAGGGCTCGGAGCGAAGATCAAGGACAAGAACACTAATAGGAGTGGCCGGAGTGATCCCCGGGGCCTGGATAATCGTGGCCGGGACCTTTACCACAGAACTGTCTTTATTCACCCCAAACTTAAAGCGAACGCTTACGTGGCGATCCACTAAAGTTGAGATGTTGATCCCTGCTACGTAGAGGCGACCCGCGAAGTTTTTCGGAAGAGTGAGTTTTCGAAGATAGGTTCCCCCACCCGCTACACCAGTGCCGGTGGAATAATTGGGATCATCGGAAAGATTGGGTTCAATAAGATGACGGATTTCAACTTTAGGAGGAACACTTACGACTTCCACGGGAACGTCATTCGGAGGATGAGCCCCTGAGCCGTTGGTGGAGCCAGACTTGGAGGCTAGCCCTCGTCTCTCCGAAGGCACATCTGCTGGCATACACGAGGTGAGGATCATAATCATCACCAGGATCTGCCCAAAAATTTTCTTCCCTAAATTCATAACAATCGGTCCTCTTTGACCCTTTTGGGTTTTATCGGTCCAAAATTGTGAAATTATTAAAATTATTATCCAGAACAGGCGGGGGGGAGAGAAATTCCAATCAAAGAGTGGATTTTCAATAGATTAGGGAGAGGCATTCCTAAACGAATCTGTCAGGAATGCCTGAGAAATGTGTCTTAGAGACTCTGATTCAAAAGCAGCGCCAGTCTCACGCCCGCCTGGTAGATCTGATCCTTGAGGACCGGAAAAAAGCGGTAAGAGTATTCATAACCAAGTTTTGGCATCTGCTCAGCCGGCACATTGCCGTCCACACAGTACTCTTTGATACTCATGTTCATCTTCATAGGCTTTACGTTATCAGGATAAACCCCTGCACGAAGATTCTTTGATTCCCGTGCCCAATCAGTGGGTGAACCTTCTTCAGCGGAGCGACGGTCTTTGAGAGTTTTTGTTTCAGAGGAAAATCGCGAGAGTTCAGAGAAGCTTAAACGGGCCTGATCGATCATCCCCTCATCCCAAAGAGCGTGAAGATTGGTGGTCTTGTTGTGGAAAGTGACTTTACAGAGATTCCCTCCCCGATCGATTCCGTTTCCGACATGCAGAGGCATGTGAAGGTCACCCACGAGGTGAGCGAGAAACCGCACGGCCATTTTCTTTTTGTCTGCAGAGACTTCATTATTTTTAATAATCGCGATTTGCTCATTAATGGAAGTCAGAAGCTTCCCCGATGAATGGGCCTCGTCGTGCTCTTTCATCTCATCCGGCCAGTCGGTGTAATGCCAGTTGAAGGTATCCTTGTAAGTATCAGGCTCAGATTTAATTTCATCGGCCCAGGTGGCGGCCTGAGCGAGACTCTCCCCTTTCAGGATCATTTTGAGTTTTATTTTTGCTTTCGGTGAGAGATGAGCATCAGCGATCTCCCCTACCGCCCGGTGACCGGTGGCCCCCCAGGCAAAGACTTCGGCCGATACAAGAAGACCTAAAAGTAGAGAGTATTTCATTCTTTCTCCTCGAAAGTTCCAAGCATTTTATTTTTTGTCACATTGGGCACATGGAAGAGCTGGCCATGAAAAGTCACATAATAACCAGGCTTCATAATCCGTGCCGCGAAGATGGCTTCTATCACATTTTGAGGGGCGTCTGAATCATCAAAGCCCAGTGGCTTCATCGCTCCGGTAAAGATTACAGGAACGCTGATCCCGGGGTGATTCTCAAAACAGTAACTTGCCGTGTTCTCCAGGGTATCAGTCCCATGGAGGCAGAGAATAGGATGACCATTTTTTTCATGGAGCCGGATAGCATCGAGGATAATGGCCCGGTCTTTTTCCACCATGGTGAGGGAGTCTTTAGACATCAGGCAATGGATATTGATCTCCGTGGAAGGAAGCCGCAGCTTCTGGAGGATCTTATTCTTAACGATCGTTTCCCGGTTCTGAAGAGACCCTTCAAATTCGTCGTATATCTTCTCAATGGTGCCACCCGTCGTAAGGATCGTGATGTGCATTTTTTCTTTTTTCATGAGATCCCAAACCTTGACTTCATTCGCTTTAATACCATCTTTGTAGAGGATTATTACGCTAACTGACAAGATGACAAAATGACACTATTTGGAGGGTCCTATGAGTATCCGTAAGGGTTCGATTTCAGTAAAAACCAATGACATTTTCCCCATCATTAAAAAGTGGCTCTACTCTGAGCATGACATCTTTGTAAGAGAGCTTGTCTCCAACGCCTGTGATGCCATCACCAAACGAGGGACACTTGCCCGCACTCAAGGCCATGACACTCCTGAAGGCAAGGTCGAAGTCCGGGTCAATAAGAAAGATCGAATCATCACCATCTCCGATAATGGTATCGGTATGACCGAGGCAGAAGTTGAAAAATACATTGCCCAGCTCGCTTTCTCAGGTGCCGAAGAATTTGTGCAGAAGATGAAGGACATGGGGAATACCTCGGCCAAGGATGAGATCATCGGAAAATTCGGTCTCGGATTCTTCTCCGCTTTCATGGTGGCCGAAAAAGTTGAAGTGGAATCTCTTTCCATGACTCCAGGTTCTGAGCCGACGAAGTGGACCTGCCACGGGGACACGGATTATGAATTCTCTACTTCAGAGAAAAAAGAAGTCGGGACAACCATTCGGCTTCATGTGAATACTGACTCCGAAGAGTTTCTTGATTACTGGAAACTTAAAGAGACCCTCACCCATTACTGTGACTTCATGCCTTACCCGATTGGTCTTCTTGATACCGCTAAGGAAGTTAAAGAAGGAGAGACCAACGAGGAAGAGATCATCAATGAGACCACTCCTCTATGGAAAAAAGATCCGACTTCTCTTAAAGATGAGGACTATAAGAACTTCTATCAAAAGATGTTCCCCTATGATCAGGAGCCTCTCTTCTGGCTTCACCTCAATGTGGATCACCCGTTTACCCTCCAGGGTGTTCTCTTCTTCCCAAAGCTCAATCAAACAAAGCCTATTCAGGAAAATGGCATCAAGCTCTATTCCAAACAGGTCTTTGTCTCGGATAATGTAAAGAATGTGGTCCCGGACTTCTTGGGTCTTTTAAAAGGTGCCATCGATTCGGTGGACATTCCCTTGAACGTTTCCCGCTCCGCCCTTCAGGGAGATCCGAACATCAAGAAGATCTCCAACTACATCATCAAAAAAGTTGGTGAGTCCCTGAAGAAGCTCTTTAACTCAGACCGGGAGCGATTCGAGAAGGCCTGGGAAGATATCGGGCTCTTCGTGAAATACGGTTGCATGCAGGATCCGAAGTTCGACGAGATGATGAGACAATTCGTTCTCTTCAAGAACACAGATGGCAAACTCGTCACCCTCGATGAGTATCAGGCCTCCATTCCTGAGAATCTCAAAGAGAAGCTTCAGGATAAGTACGTTTATTTTGAGAAAAATAAATCCGACGAAGCTCTCCGCAAGCAGCTTAAGGCCCAAGGAGTTCAGGTCCTTGAGACAGATGATTACATCGATCCCCACTTCATGCAGCACGCGGAGATGAAACCCGTGGGTGAGAAGAAGTACCAGTTTAGTGCCATTGATTCAGAGATCGAAAATCTCATGGAGACGACAGCAGCTTCAGACGAAGACATGAAGGTGAAAGACTTCTTCAAGCAAGTTTTGATTGGTGAGAATAAGGATCTTGAGGCCAAGCTCGACGTGGACGTGAAGAATCTTAAAGACTCATCAAGCTCTGCCTATTTTAAGATCGATGAACAGATGAAGCGCTTCCAGCAGATGACAAAGTCTATGGGAAATAACGCTTTCCAGATGCCGATTAAAAAGACTCTCGTGGTAAACCCGAATAACCCGCTTGTAAAGAATGCCTACAAGATCTGGGAGAAGGGAGAAAAGAAAGAACTCGCTGAAAAAATCTGCCATCATGTGCAGGACCTGGCCTCCATCTCTTCGGAAGGATTGACTGCCGAAGAGAAGGAGCGCTTTGTAAACCGCTCCCAGAATCTGGTTCAGGAACTTTCAGGACTCGCCCTCTAGAATAAAAAAAAGCCGCTCCCAGGAGCGGCTTTTTTATTTATATGCCTTGAAATGCTTACTAAACAATGTCCTGGTAAGACATATGAGAGAGATGGAAGTTACTGGTTCCAGTCTCATCGGCCCTAAAATTGGCTTCGAGGTGAGAGATCGGAAGCACGCGAGCTGACTTCTCCGAGTTTCTTCCACGATGGATGAGTTGGTTTTCTTCCTTCGCCTCCATCTCTTTACAGTGGATGCAAAGATCCGCAGTCGGGCGGGCCAGGAGACGGCTGTGAGAGATATCACATCCACAGTCCTCGCACTCTCCGAAAGTACCGTCTTCGATCTTCTGAAGAGACTTGCGCACCTTTTGAAGATAGACCGCATTCCGGGCTTTCAAGCGAAAATCCATCTGATTTTCTTTTTCATTTGAAACAACATCAACTTCATCACCTTCCACGATCGCAGGCCCCAAAAGTCCTTCGTGGTGCTCTTCTTCAGAAAGAATTTCGAGGAAGAGGTTTTTAAAGTGGCTGATCTTTGCTTTTTCCATAAAGCTCTCCTTAATGGTTTTTCTTCCTGAGTCGTTCGAGCTTAAGTCCTTTAAGCTCGAGCACCATTCCGTGGTGACTAACATTTCAAAGCGAGACCGAAGGTTGAAATCCCTTTCAAAGGTACTCATCCGTGAGTGATCCCTTCGCTCTCACCCACTAGGAGCATGAACCATGCCAACTTTAGGCATTCAAAATTTTAGGGGTTTATAAAATGACGTCCTGTTGGAAGTCTGACTAAGGAGGGGCAATTTATCTGAATCGAGGCCATATTAGCTCCATGCATGGAGTCTTTTTGGCATGGTTTGTAAGAATTTCTCAGTTGCAACACATTCCTTCACTCTGGGTGTAAAGAGAATGCACCAATCTATGGAGGACCTATGAAAACAATTTTCGCCGCACTTTTCATGACTATGTCATTAAGTGCATTCGCACAAACCTATGAACTCAATTCCAAGACAGTAAGAATCGACGCTCCGGAAGCTGTAGTCGCCAGGACCAACCGCACACCGAAGAAAGTCGAGATCACGATGTCAGTTCCTATGCAAAAGAGAGTCTGTGAGCAGACTGATGTTCGACACGTGATGAGAACATCCAGTATTCAATGTGGTAATGATGTGATCTACCGCCGTGAAGTAC
>CAZPFM010000101.1:0-7562 GCA_964585845.1 uncultured Bacteriovorax sp. | reverse complement strand
CTTATCTGGAAGAAAATCGCCTATGGTCTCTCGGCCGGGCGGGTTCAGTCCACGGGTTTGAAGATGATTGTTGAGCGTGAGCGCGAGCGTATGCGCTTTGTGAAGTCTTCTTACTGGGACATTAAGGCCACCGTTCACCCTGAAAAAGATAAGAAAGCTCAATTTGAATCCAAACTTGTCTCCGTCAAAGGCGGAAGAGTCGCTGGGGGAAAGGATTTCGATTCTCTCACTGGTGAACTTATTAAAGATAAGAAAGTTGTTCTTTTAGACGAGAAAAAATCAAAAGACCTCGCAAAGAACATTGAAAAAGCGAAATGGGTTGTGACCTCCGTGGAGGAGAAAACTTTTAACTCCAAGCCCGCCATCCCATTTATTACATCGACCCTTCAGATGGAGGCCAACCGAAAACTCGGTCTCTCCTCCAAAGACACCATGAGAACCGCCCAGCGGCTCTATGAAGAAGGTCTCATTACCTATATGAGAACGGATTCGCCGAATCTCTCCAAGGAAGCTATCAGTGCGGCCCGTGAGATGGTGACTAAACTCTACGGAAAAGATTATCTTCACCCGGAGATTCGTCAGGCCAAGGCCAAACAAAAAGGTGCCCAGGAGGCCCACGAAGCCATTCGTCCGGCAGGATCTGAGTTTAAGCACCCGGATGAGACAGGAATGTCAGGTAGAGAGAAAGCTCTCTATGAACTTATCTGGAAGCGCACTATGGCGACCCAGATGAAGGATGCTGAAAAAGCTTCTATGACCATAAAAATTGAAGCGGGAGACGCTGAGTTCTCTGCTTCTGGGACTCGTATCCTTTTCCCAGGATTCTTACGCGTCTACGTGGAAGGATCCGATGATCCTGATCAGGCCCTCGAAGATAAGGAAGTCATTCTTCCGGTTCTTAAAAAAGGAGACGTGATTAAGCCAGTCTCCATTTCTCCAGACTCTCATGAAACAAAGCCACCGGCGCGTTTCACGGAAGCCTCCATCGTTCAATCCCTTGAAAAAGAGGGTGTTGGTCGGCCTTCGACCTACGCCTCCATCATCGGGACCATTCTTGATCGCGGCTACGTGAGAAAAGAAGGGTCGGCCCTCATTCCTACCTTCACGGGAATGGCCGTGATCCAGCTTCTCGAAAATCATTTTCAGCATTTGATGGATTATTCATTTACCTCTGAGATGGAAGAATCCCTCGATAAGATCGCCTACGGGGAAGAAGACTCCCTGAAATACCTCACCAAGTTTTACAAGGGTAAGGGTGGCCTTTTAAAGAAAGTCGAAGAGCAGGAAAAGAAAATTAAGCCCGAAGAGTCCCGGACCATTCACATTAAAAAGAATGGGCAGGACATGGACATCAAAGTGGGTCGCTTCGGACCTTATGTCGTGGAGAAAAAAGGCAAAGAAGAAGTTCATGCCTCCATTCCTGAAGAGATCGCTCCTGCGGACCTTGAGCCAGAGCAAATCAAAGAGCTCCTGAAGATCCAGGCCAATGGCCCTGTTCCTATGGGGAAAGACCCGAAGACCAAGCAGAACATCTACTGTCTTGTGGGTCGATACGGAGCTTATTTTCAGCTCGGTGAAGTCACCGAAGAAACTCCCAAGCCAAAGCGCGCCTCCCTTCCGAAAGGAAAGGATCCAAAAACCGTTACGATCGAAGACGCTGTCCACGCGCTCTCGCTTCCGCGAGAACTCGGGAATCACCCGAAGACCAAGAAGCCGATCCTTGCCAACAATGGCCGCTTCGGACCCTATGTCATGCATGATGGAGAGTTCCGTTCTCTCAAAAAAGAAGACGATGTCCACACCATAACGCTCAAGCGAGCGGTGGAACTTCTCTCTGAAGAAAAGGGTGCTAACCGCCGGGGTGGAAAGGTTCTGAAGGACTTCGGAGTGGTGGCGAAACTGAAGAAAAAAGCCTCGATTCTGGACGGGAAATACGGCCCTTATATCAAGGTGGGAACCAAGAATATCACCCTCCCGGAGGATAAGCGGGACCCGAAAGTTATTGAAAAAATGACTGAAGCAGAGCTTGCCAGTATAGTTCTTGCTGCGGGGAAGAAATAAGGTCTCATAACCTTATAATTCCCCGTTGACATAAAGCCCCCAGCGCCTTAAATTGCCATAGTTTCAATTAGAACATTAAGGATAATTGTATGAAAAAAGGTATTCACCCAGAGTATAGAGATGTTGTCTTCAAAGACGTATCTTGTGACTTCGAAGTTCTCACTAAATCAACAATCAAAACTTCTGAGACAACTACGTTTCAGGGCAAAGAATATCCACTCTTCAAAGTTGATATCTCTTCCGGATCTCACCCGTTCTACACTGGAACTCAGAAGATCATGGATACCGAAGGTCGCGTAGACCGCTTCAAAAAGAAGTACGGCCGCAAGTAATTCGAAAGAAATTTCCATCAAAAAAGCCCCTCGAAAGAGGGGCTTTTTTTTTCCTAAGAATCTTTCTGTTCGTTCTGCTGCTTTCGCATGAGCTTTAAAAGCAGGGCCTCTCGATCAAATGAAATCCCATTCTCATCGGCGATGGCCTCGACCTTACGGATGAGATCCTCGATCTCGGAGAGTTGCTCAAGAATTTGAAGTGAATGGCGAATGACCATGATAAATCTCCCTTTGTATAAAGCTTAATACAAAAGTTTGATATATCAAACAGAGTTTTATTTTGCCTAGCAGCACTGATGCTGATGACGATGAGAATGCTGAATGTTTTTTACGTGAGCAAAGACAAGAAACACGGAGCCTACGATGGCTATACCATGACTTAGTTGTTCAGAGACCTGTTCCTCAAGCATCCATCCCAGCCCCACCAGAAACACTCCAGAGAGAGCGGTAGCGATGATCCAGGTAAGGCCATGCTTTCTGTATCCAGGAAGAAACGCCAGGGGAGTGGTGAAAAGTATAGTGATTCCGACCGCACCATGAACCCAGGTCAAGTGAGCGTAGTAGTGAGCGAGAACAGGAAAAAGGAGAGGAAGAAAGGCCACTGCTATACAGTGAACGACACACGCTGAAGAAACCGCAATACCGACTCTGTCCCAGACCTTTTTCATGCTGCAGGGTATAGCTCACTCAGCTGAACTCGTCTATAATGACGAGAGAATATTCATCGAAAATTTGGGAGTTAAGTTATGAAAATCGCATCCATTCTTTTGGGACTAATTTTCTCCTTCTCGGTCTTCGCTGCCCGGGTAGAAGTGGAAGTCGACGGAATGTCCTGCGGGATGTGTGTCGAGCACATCACTAAGGAGCTTAGTGCGACTCAGAAAGTAGAGAACCTCAAAGTGAGCCTGGAGAATAAGAAGGCGACCTTCGATGAGATTAAAGGCAAAAAAATCTCTGATTCAGAGATTAAATCAGCGATCTCCAAGGCCGGATACATCGCCACTAAGATTCGACGCTACTAATGATCTCTATTCTTTGGGGCTCCCAGTCCGGGAATGCCACCGGTCTTGCAGAGACCATTGGTCAGCACCTCGAGGAAGCCGGTCTCGAAGTTGAAGTTGTTTCCATGGGGGAGAGAGATCCGGAAGAGATCCACTCTATTAAGAATCTTCTCATCATCACCAGCACCTATGGTGATGGCGAGCCTCCTGATAATGCTTCCGAATGGATGAGCTACCTAAAATTCGGGGAAGTGGAGCCTCTAGAAGGTCTGAACTATGCAGTTTTGGGCCTGGGTGATCCCTATTACCCACATTTTTGTCAGTGCGGAAAAGACTTTGATGAGTACCTCGCTCGCCTTGGGGCGAAGAGCCTCGTCCCCCGGTTAGACTGCGACCGGTATTTTGAAGACCAGTATCAAGATTGGTTAAATTCTCTCATCCAGGTATTAAAAAAACCGGAAACAGACTAGAATCTCCTCCATCAGGAGCTCACTTTGAAAATCTGTATTCTTTCCCGGAATCCGAAAATTTACTCTACCCACCGGCTCGTGAAGGCCGCCCGGGCAAGAGGTCATCAGGTCCGGGTGGTGAACCCGCTCCGCTGTTACATGAACATCACTTCGGCCAAGCCCATGATTCACTACCGGGAAGGAATCTTAAATGACTTCAATGTCATCATCCCAAGGATCGGAGCGAGTATTACCTATTACGGTTCAGCAATTCTTCGTCAGTTTGAGATGATGGGAATTTTTTCTCTGAATGACTCCACTGCCATCACCCGTTCAAGGGATAAGCTTCGGGCCTTGCAAATTCTCTCCCGCTCAGGCATTGGTTTGCCCATCACAAGTTACGCTCACTCCACCCGGATGACTGAGCAGCTCATCAAAATGGTGGGGGGCGCTCCCTGTATTATTAAGCTCATCGAGGGAACTCAGGGGAAGGGAGTGATTCTCGCCGAGACTAAAAAAGCGGCCGAGTCTGTGATCGATGGCTTTCGGCAGATGAAGGCCCATTTTCTTGTGCAGGAATTTATTAAAGAAAGTAACGGTAAAGATATCCGTGCCTTTGTTATCGGGGACAGAGTGGTCGCCTCCATGATGAGGTCTGCTAAAGAAGGGGAGTTTCGCTCGAATCTTCACCGGGGTGGAACGGCCGTACCAGTTGAAATTTCCGAGGAAGAAGCGACAGTGGCAGTGAACGCGGCCAAGGCCTTGGGGCTCAATGTTGCCGGTGTGGATCTTTTGCGCTCGAGCCGCGGACCACTTGTATTAGAAGTGAATTCATCTCCCGGCCTTCAGGGAATCGAGACTTCTACAGGACTCGACATCGCTTCCATGATCATCGAGTACATCGAAAATAACTCAGAGAAAAAGCACTACGAAGGCTAGAGAAAGATCTTTTCTATGTCGAGCTGACTTAAGACGATCCTCACCATGGAGCGTGTGCCAGTGATGGAGATCGAGTAGGGAGTTCGCTCCATAATAAATTCCTTGCCCGTACTCTTCCAGCGACCAAAGGGAACCCAGGTTTTTTTTCCGTCCACATCAAGAGTGAGTTCATGGCGAAATGACTTCATGATCATGACGATCTCATCTTCGTACCACTGAAAGCCTTTTTGTGAATCTTTATTCTTGGTGGTGATTTCAAAAGTCTGAAGTCCACGCTCTTTAGTGAGCTGGAGATAGGAGATGATCCCGAAAAGAAGAAAGATGATGAAGCTAGCGATGAGAAAGGTAGTCATCAATTCTCCTCTGTCTCTCTTCGAGATTTTCTGTAAAGAGGTCTTGAAGTGAGTAGAGTCCCTGCTGATCAAGGAAATTGAGAATGTCTTTTTGAAACTTCCAGAGAAGACCCGGCCCCTGGTAGACGTAGGAGGTATAGACCTGCAAAGCCTTACCCCCCATGCGCCAGAACTCAAAGAGATCCTGCGACTCACTCATGCCACCCACTCCGATGATCTCTAAAGCATCTGGATCCTTAAGAAGAATGGAATGAATCCTCCGGGCCCTCTCCTTGAGTAGTTTACCTGAGACTCCACCGATCCCGCGGTCTGGCATGACAGTTGTGTTAGTCGCGATAAGACCTGTCAGGCGATTATCCTTGGCCACCAGTAGGAGTTCCTCTGCCTTTTTTTCATCGATATCGGGAGAGATTTTTAGGTACAGATCTTTTTTTATACCGTGGGAGTGAAGTTCACTGAAAAGTTCATCGAGATAAGACTTCTCCTGAAAATCCCGTAGACCCGGAGTATTTGGAGAAGAGACGTTGATCACAAAGTAATCCACAAAGGGATGAAGGGATTCGTAGAGAAGGGAGAGCTCTTCAATACTTTCTGCTCGACCGGATTCTTTGTTCTTTCCAATATTGGCCCCAAGGATCGCCTGGCCTTCAAAACTTTTCAGGCGGGGCCAGATCTGAGAGAGCCCTTGGTTAGGAAAACCCATGGAGTTTCTGAGGGATTCTTCTGAAGGGTAGCGATGCATCCGGGGCTTGGGATTTCCCAGCTGCGCCTTAAGGGTAATGGTCCCGCATTCCACGGCACCAAAACCCTGGTGAGAAAAAAAGGGAAGGGCTTCGGCGTTCTTATCCAGACCTGCAGCAAGGCCTACAGGAAAGCTCCAGTTCAAGGAACCGACCTTCACTCGGAGTCGCTCACTCAACTCAATGCCTGACAGTTTTCCCAGAGTAGGGGAAAGACTTGCCAGTCTTAGGGTGAGGTCATGGGCCCTCTCCGGTGGAAGGGAAAAAAGAACGGGTTTAACAAGGGAGTAGAGCATGGGAAAATACTATTCAGCTTTCCTTTGAAAGTCATCTGAGCGTATGAGATAATGCTGCCGAGGTAAAATGAAGTCATTAATTTTCTCTCTCCTCTTCAGTGGTTTTGCCATGGCCCAGTACTCTGAGCAGCCGGCCAAGGAGAGCACCGAGGATCTTCGTCATAATCATCTCATCTTTAGCCTGGAAGAATCCGAGGGCAATGAATCCTTCGTCCTCGAACGAACTCCCGCGCTGAGCCATTATCTTCGTCACCAAAAGTCTGATGAAGTTCAGATCACGAAGGTTGATAGTGCAGATGCCCAAAAGCTTGATCGAGACTTTGCCCGGCATTTTCTCAAGATTCAGTATGAGATTCCCAGTGTGGAAGGGGACTGCAAGGTAACGCTTCGCTTAAATATGAAGGGCGAAAAGCAGGAGATTTGCGAAAAAGACGATAAAAAAACTCAAGAGATGGCGACCTTCCTCACTGAACTCAGAAAGCGTTTCTAGGGGGAAAAATGATTGCACGTCTTCTCTCTAGGGTGGAAAATCTCACAATCTAGAATTTACCAATTCATCGAGGTTTCATGAAATCCTACGTTCTCTCATTCTTACTTCTCTCCTTTGTGACTGTGGCCCTGGCACAGAAATCCTCTCAGATGAATGAGAGCGAAGATCCTTCGGTCCTGGGATCTCTCATATCCAGCAAGCCTCGTTACACCCGGGAAGAAGTCCTGGGAACAATTCTCCGAGGAGCTCTTGAGAGCATGCATCTTTCGGAGAAGAAACTTAATGATTCTCTTTCAAAGAACGCTTTCAAAGCCTATTTAGAGCGCGTGGATTACGGAAAACAGTTCCTTCTTCAGAGTGATGTGAAAGAACTCGAAAAATTCAAGAACACTTTCGATGATATGTTCACCAATGGAAAGCTGAACATCCTTGATGTGACTAGCCAGGTGATGAATAAGCGTATCGGCCAGATTGAAGAGCATGTTTCCAAGATTCTCTCCAAGCCTTTAGACTATAAGAAAAAAGAAACCCTTGAAACGGATCCTAAGAAGCGTCAGTTCTTGAAGACAGAAGCTGAGCTTCTCTCTCACTGGGATCGCCTCATGAAGTACGAAGTCATGAGCCGTATCGTGGACACAAGAGAGGAGCAAGATGGTCTTCTTCTTGATGCTACCGGGAAGAAGAAAAAGCCGAAGACTGAAAAGAAGCTCACTGAAGCTGAGATCGAAAAAGACGCCCGGGAAAAAGTTCTTAAGTCTTATAAGAAGATTTTCACTCGTCTTGTGAACGAGAAGAAATCCGATAAGCTCGATAAATTCTACAACTCTGTAACTAAGATCTTTGATCCGCATACCAACTACCTCATTCCGGAAGATAAGGAAGACTTCGACATCGACATGTC
>CAZPFM010000100.1:0-7576 GCA_964585845.1 uncultured Bacteriovorax sp. | reverse complement strand
CGGAAGTATTGCTCTAAATCTTCGGATAGTTGATGAGCGGGTGAGATTTGAAGTGAGGGATACCGGCATGGGGCTCGATCAGGATGAGATCCAGCGGGTCTTTAATAAGTTCATGCAGGCTACAAATAACAAGTCCTATAAGGGCTTAGGTCTTGGTCTCTTCCTTGCCGAACAAATTATGCGCTCTCATAACGGCCGCATCTTTGCCCACTCAGCTGGAATCAATCAGGGGGCCACATTCATTGCGGAGATACCTATTGGAGAAGGTCTCTCAAAAGAGTGACGAAATTCACGTCTCTCAAGAGGGAGTTCCACGATAAAGGTTGAGCCTTGATCCTTGCCAGAACTTTCTACCCAGATAAGGCCGCCATGGGCCTTCACAAGTTCTTTTGTAATAAAAAGCCCCAGACCTAAACCTGAAACTTCGCTCGAAGAGATATCGCGCTCAAAGCGGTGAAAGATTCTCTCCTGGGAAAGTGAATCGATTCCGAGACCATGGTCTTCGATTTCGATGCGGGCCTTGCCATCTTTTTCAAAGGTCCGGATGGTAACAGGCTCGCCCTGGCCGTATTTTAGGGCATTGGTCAGGAGGTTCAAAAGAACCTGTTTGAGTCTCATCGGATCCCAGCGTCCTTCGAGTTCTCCATTATTCTCCAAAAAGATCCTGGAGCCACTGGTTTGAACAAGGTGCTGAAGATCGTTCAGGGTCTCTTCGATGGTGCTGTTAAGCTCGATATAGTCCCGCTTGATCTTGAGCATGCCGGTACCCATCTTGGTGATTTCGAGCATATCACTCACAAGTTGAGTGAGGCGGTTGACCTGAGAGATTTCCCGGTCCAGGTATTTTTCAAGTTTCTCTTCAGTGATGTGCATTTCTCCTGGACGGGAGAGACTTCGGCGCACCATCTGGGCCTGAAGGAGAAGTCCCTGAAGAGGGGTGTTGAGTTCGTGGGAAGCGATGGTAATAAATTCATCCCGGCTTTTGAGGGCCTTATCTTTTTGCTCCAGGGATTCTTTAAGGGCTTCACGACTCTGATCTAGAACAAGGTTTTGAAGTTCGTAGCGCTCAAAAGCCCGTTTGAGCTGTTTTCTAAAATACCAGGCAAGAAAGAGAGCGGTGGAAAAGAGAAGGAAGAGCCCAATCCCTAATAGAGTCATCCGGGTCTGATTAGAGCGCTCAAGCTGTCTGTTCCGAAGAGCGATCTGCCGGTTAGTGAAATCCTCAAAGGCATTTCTGAGACTGGTCAGATACATATTTCCGATGCGCTGAAACTTGGTGGTTTCAAAGATCTTCACCCCTTCTGAAAAGTTCAGTCCAAAGAGGCTCTCGGAGTGAAGGACCCAGTCCTTAAAGGCCTTGCGAAGGCCCTCAAATTGAATCTCATCCCCACGGCTTCTCACTTCTCGCTCAAGACCTGAGAAAGCTTCCGGAAGATCATTTCTTGCGACGAGATAGTTCTTTAAAAACTCCTGACGTCTAGTGACCACATAGGAATTGTAATTGGATTCCATGGTCAGGAGGAGTTGCTGAGTCTTCCGAACTCCCTTAATGGTGGAGTCAGTTTCTTCGATGAGGTGGTCAATTTCGGAAACGTAGTGCTGGAAGGTCGTGAGGGTTACGGCCAGAAGGCAGAGGAGGAGAATGGGTATCAGGGTCACTCGGTTTAAAAGCCGGAGTTGCTCCCTGGCAATCGTCCCTTTCATGGCAGCTAGCTTA
This sequence comes from uncultured Bacteriovorax sp., assembly GCA_964585845.1. Classification (GTDB taxonomy): domain Bacteria; phylum Bdellovibrionota; class Bacteriovoracia; order Bacteriovoracales; family Bacteriovoracaceae; genus Peredibacter. The sequence continues at coordinate 5,859 of CAZPFM010000100.1, read as the reverse complement.
CGATGAGTGATAGTGAAAGACTCATGCATTTGACTCAGGCGCTTAAGAATTAAGTTTGGCTAATGATTTCTGGTTTCACTTTGACCCCACAAAACCTGACATGAACTGTAAGGAAAGACTTAAGCTTTGATAATCCCATAGCGAGAGTGATAGGCTTTTAACTTCAGGAGACTTCAAGTTGTTGCGGACGATTTTCCTACTCTCATGCCTTCTTATGGTGCCCGATCCTGCCCTGGCGAAGACTATGCCCCGAAAGATCCTCGCTCTTTGGCATAGCCGTGACAAAGATTCCGATAGAGATTATTCCAGCTCACTCATTCACCGCAAACTCGAAATGGTTTTCAATCATTTTGGTTTCAACCTCGAATACCATGATCTTCACCACGGTCCACCCACCGAAAACTTAGATGATGATTTCGCCGGGATCGTTTCCTGGCTCTCTTTAGAGGCCATTAAAAACCCGGACTCCTATGCCAAGTGGTTACGTGAGCAGCTGGATCGCCGGAAAAAACTTCTCATCATTGGAGATTTCGGATTCTCACGTGCACTCAATGAGAGCGATGAAAAGCTTCCCAGAGTCAACGGGATCCTCGCCCGCCTGGGAATTGATGCAAGTGGATCTTTCTTTGATAACCCTCTTCTCGCAAGAGTTGAGGGGAGTCCTGATTCTGCCCTTGTGGAGTTTGAGCGGGAGCTTAAGCATGAGATTCCAAGCTACCGGGTCGTAAGAAATAAAGATCCAAAAAATAAAGTTTGGCTCACAGTCTCAAGCGGAACAAAGGAATCTCGATCAGATGTGGTGATCCTAGGTAAGCAAGGTGGTTATGTTCAGGGAGAATTTGCTCTGTTCAGTCATCCTCAAGAAGGAAAGACCTCATGGAGGATTAATCCCTTTGGGCTCGTAAAAGAAATTTTTCTTCCGGATCTCACACCCATTCCTGATACGACGACTATGAACGGGAGACGATTGTTTTTTAGCCACATCGATGGAGACGGTCTCATGAACCTCTCCTACATCGATCGAAAGCGCTTCTCTTCAGAAATCATCCGGGACGAAATCCTTAAGCGCTATCCTCTGCCAGTGACGGTTTCTGTTATCACGATGGAAACAGATCCGGACTGGGAATTACCGGGTGCAAGGCAATTTGCTCAGATCGCACGAGAGATCTTTTCCTTACCGAATGTGGAACCTGCGAGTCATACATTTTCCCATCCTTTAAGCTGGGAAAAAGATCCGAGTGCAGAGGAGATTAAGAATTACCTGGGTGAGAAGTCCACTCACAAAGGGCCCATCCTCTCCTATGAGAAAGCAGGGAAGGTTCTTGATTATGAGCGGGAGACAGTCACTTCTCTTGATCATGTGAATGAAAAACTCTCTGGAAAGAAAAAAGCAGAACTCCTTCTATGGTCAGGCTCATGCAGGCCTCCCGCGGAAGCACTCGCGGGTCTTGAGCGTCGAGGCTTTGTGAATATGAACGGGGGCGACTCACGGATGGATAAAACGTTCAACTCCGTTGGGCATCTTTCACGTCTCTACCGAAGACCAGGAGGAAGACTCCAGGTGTACGCCGCGGCTCCTAATGAGAACATTTACACCAATCTCTGGAGTCCTCCCTACGCGGGCTTTGACCAGGTGATCGAGACTTTTGAGAACACGGAATCTCCAAGGCGGCTTAAGCCGGTGAATATTTACTATCACTTTTATTCCGGAGAGTATCAGGCTTCTCTTAAAGCCCTGCAAAAAGCCTATGATTGGGCGATGGAAAAAAAGCTTCATCCTATCAAAGCGAGCCTCTATCCGAAAATTGTCCAGGGGTTTTTGAGTGCCAGAATCTCCCAGACAAGTCCCCGTGGCTTTTCCATTAATAAAGCAGGAGAACTTCGGACTCTGAGATTTGAAACCAAGAACCTTTTTCCTGACTATGAGAGATCAAAGAATGTGGTCGGGCACAAAATTCACCAGGGAAGTCTCTACGTTTTCCTGGGCCCCGGTGAATCAGCACATATCGAACTCACAAACTCAACTCCCAAGGGGATCTACATTGAATACAGCAATGCCCGAATTGAGGAATTAAGAGTCGATGGAAAAAAAATCATCTACCATTTTCGAGGTGAAGTGCCGGTGGAAGCGACCCTTGTAGTGAATGGAAAACGGCGCAGATTCAGAAGTTCACAGAAGTATAGTGTTTTGACATTGGAGCAAATGTGATCCTCGCCACCTGGACCCAATTTGTTCTCTTTGCCGTCGCTGTAGCCAGTGTTCTCATCCTATCTGTTCCCGGTAACGTGCAGATGGGAGCATTTTTCTTTGATAGCTTTCAGTACGATAAAGCATTTGAGTATTACGCCGGGGCGATGAAGAATGACGGCTCGAATCTAAAAAACTTAAAAAAGCTCAAAGAGTACTATCTTGTAATGGGAGATACGAAACGGGCCCTGGATCTGCAAGAGAGTCTTGTAAAACTTCGGCCAAAAAATCGATCCTACCACCGGGAGCTCGTTTCTCTCTATGACTGGAACCGGATGCCGGAAGAAAAGCTTCGGGCGATGGAATCGGAAGCCTCGCTTATGAAAGGAAAGGAGCGACTCGATCAACTTTTCGAGGTGGCCGAAGGATACCGTTGGCTCAGGCTCTATGAAGCGGCCACACCCATCTTTAGGGAACTCGCTCTTTCTGAGAACCCTCTCTATTTGGAAGCAGCGATAAACTTCTTTGCGGCCACAGGACAGAGAGATAAGGTTCAAGAGCTTGCTCCTAAAGTCAGACCAAAGGGAGACCCGGACGTTTTCCTTCGTTGGATGGCCGAACTGGCCGAAGCCGAGGGAGAGACTGAGCTTGCCCTGGATAAGTACCGGGAGATCATCTCCACGAAGAAAAATATTTTTCATGAAAGAGAAATTCTGAGTTTCGATCCTGGAAGGATCAGAGAGAAACTGGCCATCATCGAGCGCGTGAATCGTCTTCTTCTCAAGTCCGGGAAATTGGAGGAAGCCATCGAGCTTCAGCAAAAACTCAGTGAGCTTTTTCCAGAGAATCTTACTCTGGCCTATGATCTTGGTTATTTTCATCTGGAACGTAAGGATGAGGCACGGGCCTTGAGGACTTTTCGTTCTATTCTTAAAAAAGAAAAAAATCCTGAGCGCGTCTTTGATACCTGTGGTGTCTTTGTGAGTTTGAACCGGGAAGGTGAGGCAAACCAATGCCTAAAAGGTCTTACCCGGCAGTACCCTTCTAACCCGCGCTATCTAGAGGGACTGGCGGAATCCTTTGAAAGACTCGGCGAGAAACGGGAAGCCCTTAGAATCTACGAAAGAATCCTCTTCCTTCAGGGAGAAAGGGATGCCTCGATTTGGCGCTCACAAGAATTAATCTTATTGGCGCAAAACGGTCCATTCGATACCCGTCAGCTAAAAAAGAATAAGGTCATTCGAAAGGAGAGTCTTGCTGCTGACAAGCTCGATGAGCTTCGTCAAAAAGTCATCTATCTTCGGGAAGAACTCGGCGAAGGGGCGCGCTCTGAAAAACTTATGCTCTCCCTGGTCAGAAGACATCCCCGCAATAAAGCTTACCTAAAACAGCTTGCCTTTCACTATCTCGATAATGAACAAAAGATGAAAGGTGTCGAAGTCATGGAGCGGGTTTTAAAGCTTGATCCCCGTGATCCGGAGGCCCTCCGTGTGACCCTGGGACTGGATGCAGAGATGGGAAGAAGTGAGGAGGTCTACAGGAAACTTAAACTCCTGGAGCCGCTGCAAGATCTCTCACTTCTGGATTTGAAATTCAATGTACTCGTGGAGACTTCTCGCCAAGGTGAACTCTCTGAGTTCTGTCTTGAAAACTCAGTGAAGCATCCGGAGCTTCGATTTCGATGTGAGTTCGAACTCGGGGATAAGGAAGTGGCCACGTCTGAGCTGGAAGAATTTATAAAGGCGCAAAACAGAGAGGATTTGCGGCCCCTTTTAACAATCTGGAAAGCTGAACTCACCGAGCTACGAAAACTCAAAGCCGCTCGTCGGGAATGGCTTCTTTCCGGTAGATCCACGCAAGTTGTTCAGACCGGATCAAAGTATCTTCTTTCGGAAATTGATCTTTTAAAAAAGTTCGATGGGCCGGGAATCGGTTTACGAGTCGACTCCCTCCAGGGCGCAAATCCCTTTACCCTTCTTTCACCCTATGCCTATTACGGCTGGGAGAGTGGGGAAGTAAAGGGAGGACCAAGCCTTGATCTCTCCGGGAGAAATCTCAATACGCCATTTTTTATCGATGCCTCCTTCTTTGAATCTTCAAGTTTCTTTCTCAACTTACACTACGAAAACTCCCGTCCTGAATACGCGCTCCGTGAGCTTCAGCGCTCCGATGAGGCCAGTCGGCGTTTCCTGAGCGTTTATGGGAGTTACCGTTTGCCTGGCCACTTCTACGAGGCTTCCCTGGACCGGAACCAATATGATTTTGAATCAGAATCTGGCAGTGATATTCAGCTCTATGCTGAGTATCTTAAGACCGAGGTCTTCCATCCCCGATGGGCCTTCGGAGTGAGAGCTTTTCTGGCAGATCTTGAGACAGACGGGGAGAGAGTGCGGGCCTTACACATTCAGGAAGCCCTGGGATATTATGCAGTGGCTCAGTACGCCAACTCTTTTCTGATCCCACGATATAATCGTTGGAATTATCAATTTAAGCTAGCCATTGGTGGGGACTCCCAGAGAGAGATAGCCTTTGGAGAGGCACTAAATGGCAGAGCGCAGTTTGAATATTTCAAGACAGAGAAGAAGGGCATAAGATTCTACGGGGAGTATTTTAAGGAGTCCTACCTCGCAAGAATCAGCGACATGTCTCTTTTCGGTATGCAATTTCTTATCAACTTTTAGGAGAAACATGGAACAGGAAAAAATACTCGTACTCGATGATTCTAAGGATTTTCTCTTCCTCGTTTCGTCTTTATTAAAATTTCATAAGATTAAGGTGGACGGAGCTTCGAATGCGGAAGAAGCGTTAAAACTTGCGGGCAGTACCGGCTACTCTCTCATCATCTCTGACTACATGATGGATGATATGAACGGGATTGAATTCTGTCGAAAGATCCGTCAGAGCGCTTCTAATGATAAAGCGCCGATGATTCTTATCACTGCAAAAAATCTTACTCCTCCGGAACTAGAGGAATTAAGCTCTCTTTCTCTGACCTATATCAGAAAACCTATCATGCCAAATGAGCTCTATCGGAAGATCACCGATATTATCGGGAGAAAACCTTGAAACCAAGTCGCGGCTCTAATACTCTCTCTTTCATCGTCTGCCTTTTGCTCCTCGTATTGGGTGACATCTACCTTCTGCCGGATGATTTTGCGTACATGAGCGTTCGTCCTAATCCTTATCTTGTGCTTTCGATTTTCTTCGCTACTCTTTACGGCCTCTCCATGAGCTTTATCGCGAGCATTCTTTCCGCAGCGACCTTTCTTCTGAGTGTTCACCTTAACCTCAATTATGAAGAAGTCGAAACACTCATCGACTTTACCTACCTTTCAATTCCCATCTCTATCTTAGGCATCTCTGTGATCCTGGGAGAGCTCTCCGACAGGGCCTTGAGGAGGGAGAAAACGCTTAGGAAAGAGTACTCTGATCTCTCAAAGGTCGAAGGTCTTCTTAAGTCCAAAGTAGGGGAGCAGGATAAGGAAATCACTGAGCTTCGCAAACGGCTTGTAAGTCGGCTCGACACCACTCGATCTTTCTTTGAAACCGCTCGTTCTTTTCATTCTCTCAATGAGGATGAACTTCTCACTAATCTCACTCACGCACTTAGAAAACTCTACAAAACAGACTCCGTAGAACTTCATCCTTTAAATCATGTGAAAACCACCGAG
>CAZPFM010000099.1:6781-7586 GCA_964585845.1 uncultured Bacteriovorax sp. | reverse complement strand
AAAAGGGGGACCGGATGTTTTTTATTTCCAGTCCACTTTTTGGGGTACAGATCATCCGGGAGCTTTTTTATTTGAGCCATTCGTAGAGATGATAATGTTCCCCATTCATACCCAGAGACTCATAGACCTTCTGGGCAGTTTGATTCGATTTATCCACATAGAGTCGAAGACCTCGGTATTCCTTTGACTCTGTGACCATCTCTTTTAAATGGGCATAGAGCTTCCGGTAAACCCCAGCTTTTCTATGCTCTGGTTTCACGTAAACTGAATGAATCCAGAGAACTGTTCCATTACGCCAATCACTCCATTCAGGGACCGTGAGAAGGCATCCCACCACTTCACCGCCCACTTCAGCGAGCCAGTACTTTCCCTTTGAGGGGTCATCGAGAACCGCTGTCACACCTTTTTCCACAGTCGGAGGATCGAGCTTCAAGTTCTCGGTCTCAAGAGCCATTTTGACTTGGAAGTCAGCAATGGTTTCCACATCAAACAAAAGACCAGGACGGATCAAGATTTCACTCATTTTAATACTCCACGCACGCGCTTGGAAAACTCCCGGAGAGCCTCCTGGACAGTGAGCTTATTCTCGTCCATAAAGAAACGCACTTCAGCTGCCATGAGGTAATCACTCATCTGGTCTCCCGGATCTTCACTGGTTTTGACCGGAGCAATTCCCGTGGATTCAAAGGTGTCGGCAAATTTTTGAAGCTCTTCGAAGCTATGATTGGAAGCGAGCTCTTTAATATTCTTAGCGTCCATTTTTAACCCTTCATCTTCTGAACAAATTCCCGGAAGGCTTCTTCCT